>NZ_CASEZB010000035.1:0-45226 GCF_949292495.1 Candidatus Avelusimicrobium aviculae | reverse complement strand
CTTTACCATCCCCTGCACGTCTATCTTACCCGTGCTCACGGATGTATTACAAAAGTTAACAAAAAGCGTCTTAGAGGCACGCTCTTCATTTAACGATTCCACCTGCGCAAACGCACCGATGGGTTGTGACAATACCGTCACAAATTTCAACTCTTCCGCTTGTATTACTGCCACTCCAAGCGAAATCAGTGCCATACTGGTTAATATTTTTTTCATGGTTGTATACGCCCCTTTGAGAATTTAACGGTTAAACCGTCTAAACGGCCATACAAAAAAACATGGCAGAGTTGCACAAATTCTCGTAGTTTATGCTATCAAAAAAACAAACATAATGTAAAGAGTTTTCTATTTATAAAACCCTCCCGGCATCTTAAACAGCTGCATTACTTAATAATATAACAAAAAGAAAGAAAATTTCTAGTCCTTAATTATAAAATTTTTTATTTCCCGCTTTAAACAAAATAAAAACTCCCCGGTGAGGGGAGTTTGAAAACTTATTTTTCCGGTGCTTCTTCCGGTTTTTCTTCGGGATTATCCGGCTGATTTCCGGTAGGGCCTAATTGCGTGCCGGACTCGTCAGAACTTCTCTCCGGGTTAGAAGAATCAGAAGAGGAATCTCCGGCCGGAGGCGGATTAGAGGCATCCGAACCGCCGGTAGGAGCTTTGTCCCCAGGTTTAGCGGAAGGACGCGCCGGCCCCGGGCGATGATGCGGCACAGACGGGCCGGGACGTTTGCCTGGAACCGCAGCCGGAGGAGCGGGCGGCGGGGGCGGCGGCGGAAGCATCATGCTCATTCCTCTAGACGAAAACAACGGATCTCTCGCAAAGAAAACTTTCATGTCTCCATTGAACTTAATGGCGGCCACCGTTTTGCGCGCTACCCAGCGGGCACGTCTGGAAGAACGGGATTCCTTCTTAATGGTTCTTTCCAAATCAGCCACTTGCATTCTAAAAGCATTCAATGAGTGGCGTCTCATATTAATTTGATGAGCAAAAATCGCGCGGGCGCGGGCATTTAAAAATACCCAGCGGCGGCGGTAGACTCTTTGGTCATGCGCAATGCCTTCCTGCAGCTCTTTCAAATCTTTTTTAAAGGTGCGCAGATTTTCTTTCGCCATCGCCAACTGGTCTTTACGCAAGCGGGCCACTTGTTTAGACAAGTCCTTTTTAGCCTCTCCTGCTTTATAAGAACCGGGTTTGGCTTTTTTATATTTCCGCACAAAGCGTTTAATCTTTGCTTCATGGCGTTTAAAACGCACGTCCCAATCCGCATCCATCATCACGGGTTTAGCCGGAAAAGGCGGGGGAGGGGGCATCTTCGGGCCGGGAGCGGCAAAGACGGGCCCAAACACCCCAACAGACAATACAAACAGAAATAACTTCTTCATTTGAGCGTCCCTCCTGTAAGAGCGTTAAACATAAATAAATACGCATCCTCTGCCACGGCGGATGACTATTTATTTTAGTTTCTAACCACAACATCTTTTTTACAAACTAACACGCAATCCCTCCTCTTTTACTCAATAAAGAGGAAGAGCAACTTCCGTATCAATAATATAATATAATAAAGATATGGCAAAATTTCTACTGTTTTTTACTAACTTGGCTTTTCCCTTCGCCGCTTTAGGCGTATTTTTCGGCTTTTTATTTTCCGCACGCCGTAAATTACTGGCCAATATTATACAGGAATTAAAAGAACGGTTCGCGCGGGAAACCCCTGCGGACCTGCCCCAAAACGCGTTATGGATACACTGTGCCAGCGTGGGGGAGGTAATGTCTGTAAAAGAACTCATTACCCGTCTAAAAGAATATTATAAAAAACCCATTTTGGTAACCACTTCTACCGCCGCCGGGCAGGAAACAGCCCAAAAAAATCCCGCCATAGACAAAGCGGTGCTGGCCCCGCTGGATTTTTATCCCTTCACGCGCAGTTTTATACGCAAAGCAAAACCTTACCGTTTATTTATAGTAGAAAGAGAAATTTGGCCCAATATGCTGGCTGCCGCCAAAAATGAAGGGGTACCCTATGCGCTGGTCAATGCGCGTATTTCCCGCAAAAGCACCCGCGCATACTGTTACGTAAAACCGCTTTTTGAATATATTTTACAAGGAGTTTCTTTTGCCGCACTGCAATCTCACGACGATAAACGCCGTTATGAGCGCATCGGACTGCCGGAAGAAAAAGCTTTCGTCTGCGGAAATGTAAAATATGATACCTTGTCCGATACTCCTTCCAAAGTAGAAGAAACCCAACAACTAATTAAAAAACTAGGCTGGGAAGGCAAAAATATTTTTGTCTGCGGCAGCACCCACCCGTTAGAAGAAGAAATTCTATTAAAATCCGCGCCGGAACTTATTGAAAAAGACATTAAAATTATTTTTGCCCCGCGCCACTTGGAACGCCGGGAAGAAATAGAGCAAAACCTGCGCCAAAGCGGTTTAAACTACGCTATGATGAGCAAAAAACCCGCCGCCTGCGATATTTTATGCGCTGACCAAATGGGCTTTTTACAGTCTTTATACACGTGCGCGGCCATTACGTTTGTGGGGGGATCTATCGCCCCGAAAGGCGCACATAATTTGCTGGAGCCCGCCATTGTGGGTAAAGTGGTGTTGTTTGGCAAAAGTTATCATAATACGCCGGACACCGCCCACGCGCTGCTTACCCGCGGCGGAGGCATATTAGTAGATGAAACCAATTTGAAAGAAACCGTTTTAAGATTGCTGGGGGACAAAACCCAGCTGCTGGATATGAGCGAAAAAGCCCGCAAAACCGCTCTGGGTTTTAAAGGAGCAACGGACAAAATTATGAAAGTGGTGGAAGATTATGAACGAAAATCAGCCTAATATTTTAGTAGTCAGACTGTCATCTTTGGGGGATATTGTATTGTCCTCCCCCGTATACAAAAATTTAAAAGCCAAATGGCCCAACTGCCGTATTACGCTTTTGGTAAAGCCGCAATTTGCCCAAGTGCTGGCCGGCCACCCGGATATTGATGAAATTATGGTAGCCAAAAAAAGCCTGTGGGGAAACATACGCCAAATCCGGGCGGGGCATTTCACACACTTTTTAGATATACACTCTACGTTCAAAACCATGCTGATGGGGTTATTCTGCAATGTGCCAAACCGCCTTCGCTACAACAAAAATTCCGTAGCGCGCAGAATGTATGTTAAATTTCGCAAAAATTCCCCCGTGTTGGAAAAACACACGCTGGAACGTTACTTGGCGGTATTAAACGGCTGGAACGTTCCGCTTAAATATACCCAGCCGCAGCTGGGGGACTGGGCTTACAAAAAAGCCAATATGGACGGCAAAAAAATAGGGAAAATAGGTATTTTCCAAACCTCTTTTATAGGCGACAGCGTGCTTACCACCCCGCTTATCAAAAAAACCGCGCATTTATTTCCGGACAGTAAAATAGTGGTTATCACCCGCCCGCAAACCGAAGACATATTCCGCCCGATGAAAGAAGTATCCAAAGTAATCTTAAACGACAAAAAAGGGTGGAACAAAATCTTCGGCGTATGGAAAACCGCCAAAGCCATCAAACAAGAACATATGGATATTTTACTGGTTCCGCACCGCAGCTTTAGAAGCGCCTTAATCGCTTGGCTTTCCCGCGTGCCGATACGCATCGGATTTACTTCCAGCGAAGGGTGGTTCTTGTACACCAAAACCGTTCCTTTCTCTTGGATGATACATGACGCGGAAAGAAACCTTTCCTTATTGCAAGGCATCGCCAAAGAACAATTTAAGGCTGAACAACTAAGCCTGCGCTATGCCCCATCCGCCGAGGAAAATGTAGCCCGTTTAATGACTGATTTTAATTTAAACGGAAAAACGTTGGTAGGTTTACACCCCGGTTCCGCCTGGCCCACCAAATGCTGGCCGATGGACTATTTTGTAAAACTGATCAGCCGTTTGGAAACGGAACTGCATGTACAAACGGTTATTGTGGGAGGGGGGAAGAAAGACGCCGATTTGGGAGAAAAAATCTGCCAGCTTTCCCAAGGGCACTGCGCCAACTTATGCGGCAAAACCAGCCTGGCTGATTTAATGGCGTTAATGACGCATTTTAAATTGTTTATTACAAATGACTCCGGCCCTATGCACATAGCCACCGCTTTTAACGTGCCCACGTTGGCCATTTTCGGCCCCACCACCAAAGAATTGGGCTTCTTCCCATACGGGCAGGGACACCGGGTAATGGAAGTAAAAGGGCTGGAATGCCGCCCCTGCGCCTTGCACGGAGGGAAAAAATGCCCGCTGGGACATTTTAAATGCATGCGTGATATCCCGCCGGATGTGGTTTTCCAAAACGCCAAAGAAATGCTGGAACAAAGCGGCGTGATAAAAGTTTAACACAAAAAACCCCGGTTTAAACCGGGGTTTTTTGTACCGTTTATCCAAAATTAAAATTCCAAGGGTTTTTCGTCCAAAGCCTCTTTCATACGGGCAAACAGGCTTTTGATTTCTTTTATTTTAGCGTACGGCAAACGGATGCCCTTTTTGGTCCAGCCGGTGTAAGTCTCGTCTTCCTGCCATTGGCGCAAATCCAACCCTTTTACCCCTTGGAAAGTGCTTACCCGGGCCACGACGGACATTCCCGGACGTTTGGCAAACTTGCCCAAATCTTTATCCGGGCCGGGAGTGTTGTCCTCCGGCAAGGAGGCTATCAGCGGGGCTAAAGCACGTACGATATCCGGCGTCATAGTAATGCCCGCACGCGTTGCGCCAAAAAAGCCGTCTGTCTTTAAATATTTTCGGATGGACGCGTAACGATAATTGCGGTACGCGTCTATGGAAAACTTCACTTCACAGCCGTCTTCCAGCTCCAAAACGCCCACATTGCAAAGTACGGTAAAGCTGCTTTCGCTCATAGAATCCCCCAAATACGCCCTACACAATATAGCAAAATATGATATGATAAGCGTTAGTTATATTCTAGTGTTTGTTTAAGCTAAAAGCAAGCAGTTTTTGTATAATAATAGAGGTATTTCTTTTCCACACTTTTTATATCTTTAAGGACGGCTATGAGCGACAAAACCCCAAAAGAATCATTAATAGGAACCGATATTTCCGGTTGTGAGATTCTGCAAAAAGTTGCCGAAGGCGGCATGGGTGCCGTATATAAAGCGCGCCACAAAGCATTAAACCGCATTGTTTGTGTTAAAATTTTAAGCCCGGCATTAGCCAATGACAAAAAAGCCGTTGAGCTGTTTTTAAGCGAAGCCCGCGCCGTGGCCGAGCTGGACCATCCCAACATCGTAAACGTTTATAACGTAGGCAAAGAAAGAGGTTATTATTTCATCGTTATGTCCTTTATTGAAGGGCAGACTCTTTCCATTATGTTAAAACGGCGCAAAGTGCTGCCTGTGAATTTAGTGCTGGACTTGTTTGACGGCATTTTAAAAGGCTTAAACGTCGCCCATGAAAAAGGCATTATTCACCGCGACATTAAACCTTCCAACATTTTAATCAATTCAGAGATGCACCCTAAAATTGTGGATTTTGGCATCGCCAAAAAAGTAGATAAAGACAAAGGCACCACCAAAACCACCGAACTGGCCGGAACCGCTTATTTTATCGCCCCGGAACAAGCCTTGGGACGGGATTTGGATACCCGGGCGGATTTATATTCTATCGGCGCCAGCATGTATTATGTGTTGACGGGGCAATTTCCGTACAACGGCAAAAACACCATTGACATTATTCAAAAACACATCAATGACCCTGTGCCTGACCCGTCAAAAATACGCAAAGATTTACCGCCTTGGCTGGCCCAAGCCATTCAAAAATTAATGAGTAAAGACCCGGATAAACGATTCCAAACCGCTAAGGAGACCTACTTGTTTTTTCAAAAAATGCGGGCGGAAGACCAACTTCGTTTAAAATCCGGCGCCAGCGGTTCTGTAATTGATTTGGAAACGGATTCTTCTCTTAAGATTATAAAGGAATCTCCCGTTACCAATACCGAAAGCATCAAAAAGAAACGCCACGAGGCTTTATTAAAAGATACTGCCAAATCTTTTAATCAGAGCAAGCCCGTGCTGTTGCCCGGTTTGAACGAAAGCCCGGCGGCCCCAGTACGCAGCGAGGCGCCCAAACGGCAAACGCCTCCTCCGCCGCCGCCTATACCGGGGAACTACCCTTCGCAAAACGCCGCTATTAATGCCGAAGTTTCTCCTTTAGGGGACACTCCAAAAGAACCTTTCAGATGGCGTAATTTGATAGATTTTGCTTGGCTGCCAGTGTTGATGCTATTCTCTTTACTGGTGTCATATACGTTCTTTTTATTTGGAAAGATATGCTCCGTACACGTCAGCCCCAATTTAGGGTTTATCGCCAACTTGGTTTCCCCGCTGACGGCCTCTCAAAGCGCCCCTTATCAATTACCGGTAGCAGGCGTATGTTTAATTATGCTGGCGGCGGTATTTGCATCCTCTTCCATAAGGGCTTTTGCGCGCAGCACCATGGGGCTGTTGGTAATCGCTTTCATTTCCTATATGGCCGGTTTGTTTACGCCGCAGGTGCCGTATTGGGATATAAAAGGCATTGGGCAGTTTATTTTCTCCCCTGAATATTCTTTATGCTACTTTGTAATAGCGGGAATGTGGGCCTTGTCTTTATGTTGGAGAACCACCCTGACAAAGGCGGAAGCCTTTTTAGGCACGGCTTTGGTGGTTTTAACCGTTGTGCTGGCCTATACGGCTACCGGGCTTTCTATCGCGCCCTACACAGAAGGAGCCTTTATTAAATGGCTGGCGTTTTTAGGTTTATTATTCACCTTATGTACTGTCTATTACTTAACAACACAAAAAGGGGTACATTCCAGCATTGTGGCCCCTACCTTGTGCTTGCTTGCGGCGGTAGCCTGCGTATGGACGTACAACATATCCGGCTTGGCCAATACCATGAACACGACATTAAAAGTATTGGCCTCTAAAATAAACGCGGGGGAAGTATCCCACCCCTCCACCCAAATTGATAAAGAAGATGACGTAGGATATGTTTCCGTGTTTCAGTCGGACGCGTTTTCCCATTTAAATACATTTAAACGGATCAATTTACTTTCTCCGGAAGAAAAATACAAGTATTTAGACAAACAAATTACTATTTTTACAAAAGACGCTATACCGCAATCCTATCGGCCGTTAATGATAGAAATGCTTTCGGCGTATTATTTGTCAGGTCCCAGCAGAATGACTTTGCTGGCGTGGGACTACGCTTTAGGCTATCCAATACAAAATTTTAACCAAAACGCACAAAACAATAACGCTTATTACTTTTTGTTAACTTTGCTGTATTGGTTTGGTATATTGGGTTGTGCGGCGAACATTGTTTTTAGAGAGGACGCATGAGCACCTTTGATATAGAATTTGCAGCCGTTACTGACATTGGAAAAATCCGCGAGAAAAACGAGGATAGCGTCCTGATTTCTTCTGAACTGGGCCTGGGCGTAGTGGCAGACGGCATGGGAGGGCATTCCGCCGGAGAAATTGCCAGCAATATTGCCGTACACGTGCTGGAAGAAACCATCCGCAAAGTAAATGCCGGCTCTTTAAAAATGCCGGATACTTTCCTGCCCAAACTGGATAAAATAGAGCGCAAACTGCTTATGGCAGCCAACTTAGCTAATGCCGCCATTTATACCACGGCCCAAGCTTCCGCCATTTATAAAATGATGGGAACCACCCTTACCGGCGTTACTTTTGACGGAGACAACGCGGTGGCGGTGCACGTGGGGGACTCCCGCATTTATTTATACCGGGACAAAAAACTAGTCCAAGTAACTACCGACCATTCCTTGGCGATGGAACACGTCCGCCGCGGGTTAT
This sequence comes from Candidatus Avelusimicrobium aviculae, assembly GCF_949292495.1. Taxonomy (NCBI): domain Bacteria; kingdom Pseudomonadati; phylum Elusimicrobiota; class Elusimicrobia; order Elusimicrobiales; family Elusimicrobiaceae; genus Candidatus Avelusimicrobium; species Candidatus Avelusimicrobium aviculae. The sequence continues at coordinate 37,384 of NZ_CASEZB010000035.1, read as the reverse complement.
TAACCAAGGCGGAGGCGGATAAATCCAAAATACAAAACGTGCTTACCCGCGCCATGGGCATTAAGAAAAACGTAGAATTTGATTTACTTAAATTCCCCGTAAAAATAGGGGATATTATGGTATTGTGCTCAGACGGCCTATACAAAGGCTTGACCGAAAAACAAATGCAGGAATTATTGGAAAAAGGGCAAAATACCCCATTAGTAAAACTCTGCAAACAACTTGTACGCGTATCTAACGACAATGACGGCCAGGATAATATCTCCACCGTGATGATAAAAATCCTTCCCGCCCAGCCATTAACTTTGCGTCAAAAAATAAAACGTTTTTTTAGCAAAAGTTAACCATTCTGCTTGTAAATAAAAACTATCTTAGACGACAACCCTCTTCTTTTTTAGCAATCAAAGAAGGGGGTTGACAATTATGTTGAATATATGATAAATTAGCATTAAGCCAAAGGGAGTGCTAAAAACAGTCCTCCGGCAAAAGCAGTTTTAAGAACTTAAAGGAGTGAGACAGAACTATGAAAGAAGTAAAAATTAAACCGTTGGGTGACCGCATTATCGTTAAACCCATCGAAAGAGAAACCATGAAAGGGGGAATCATCATTCCTGATACCGCCAAAGAAAAGCCGATGGAGGGGGAAGTATTGGCGGTAGGCGCCGGTAAGCTGGACGATAAAGGCGGCCGCATTGCCATGGACGTAAAAGTGGGGGACCGCGTACTTTACGGCAAATATTCCGGAACCGAAGTAAAACTGGACGACGAAACCTATTTAATCATCCACCAAGACGAAGTTTTGGGGATTTTGGGGTAATTACAGGAGGAATTTAATTTATGGCTAAACAAGTAATTTACGGTGATCAGGCCCGCGCCAAGATGAAAGCGGGTATTGAAAAAGTAGCAAACGCAGTAAAAGTAACGTTGGGGCCCAAGGGCCGCAGCGTAGTGCTGGAAAAGAAATTTGGCTCCCCGCTTATTATTGACGACGGCGTAACCATTGCCAAAGACATTGAACTGGAAGATAAATTTGAAAACATGGGCGCCCAGCTCATCCGTGAAGTGGCCTCTAAGACCAACGACGTGGCGGGCGACGGCACCACCACCGCCACCGTCTTGGCGGACGCCATGCTGACCGAAGGCATTAAAAACATTACCGCCGGCGCCAACCCCACGTTGGTTAAAAAAGGCATTGAAATGGCCGTAGAAGCCACCAAAAAAGAATTGGAAAAAATGCACAAACCGGTAAAAACCAAAGAAGAAAAAGCCCAAATCGCCACTATTTCTTCCAATGACCGCGAAATCGGCAATATGATTGCCGAAGCCATTGAAAAAGTGGGTGCGGAAGGCGTTATTACCGTAGAGGAAGGCAAAACGGCCACCACACAGTTAGACGTAGTGGAAGGGATGCAGTTTGACCGCGGCTATATTTCCCCGTATTTTGTAACGGATTCTGAACGCATGGAATGCGTATTGGAAAACCCGTACATCATTATCACCGACAAGAAAATCTCCAGTATGAATGAGCTTTTGCCCGTATTGGAAAAAATTGTACAAAGCGGCAAACAATTCTTAATCATCGCCGAAGACGTAGACGGCGAAGCGCTGGCCACCTTGGTGGTGAACAAATTGCGCGGCACCTTAAAAGGCTGCGCCGTAAAAGCCCCCGGCTTTGGGGACCGCCGCAAAGAAATGCTGGAAGACATCGCCATCTTAACCGGCGGAGACGTGCTGAGCGAAGAACGCGGCATTAAATTAGACAAAGCCGAACTGGCCATGTTAGGCCAAGCCGCCCGCGTGGTAATTGATAAAGAAAACACCACCATCGTCAGCGGGAAAGGCAGCAAAGAAGCCATTGCCGCCCGCTCTGAACAAATCCGCAAACAGATTGAAAATTCCAAGAGCGAATACGACAAAGAAAAATTGCAGGAACGTTTGGCTAAATTGTCCGGCGGGGTAGCCGTCATCAGCGTAGGCGCCGCCACCGAAACGGAACTGAAAGCCAAAAAAGCCAAAGTAGAAGACGCCAAAAACGCCACCAAAGCCGGCGTAGAAGAAGGCATTGTGCCCGGCGGCGGCGTAGCTTTGGCCCGCAGCCAAGCCGCTTTGGACGCTTTAACAACCGATAACGAAGATGTACGCACCGGTATCAACATTGTGAAAAAAGCCTTGGTGGCTCCGCTCAAACAAATTGCCGTAAACGCCGGGTTAGACGGCGCCGTAGTGGCTGACAACGTCCTAAAAATGAAAGGCGCGGCGGACGGCTACAACGCCGATGACAACACCTATGGCGATCTGCTTAAAGCCGGCGTGGTGGACCCGGCCAAAGTGGTACGCACCGCGTTGGAAAATGCGGCTTCCATCACCGGCACGGTATTGTTGACCGAAGCCCTGGTGGCGGACGCCCCTGAAAAAGAAGGTGCTCACGCCCCGGCCGCTATGCCCGGTATGGGCGGAATGGGAATGATGTAATCTTTCCCGCTAAACAGTTTAAAACACCCGGATAAAAAATATCCGGGTGTTTTTATTTTAAATGTTCTTTACAAGAAAGAACCTTTTTGGTTAAAATAAAAAAGTAGCTCTTTAATCTAAATCTAAACAACGAGGTTTTGTCTATGGAAAAAAAATGGATTTTTGCTTTAGTAATTGCTATATTAGGAGCCCAGCCGCTATTTGCGCAAGAAAAATTCTCTTGGAAAAACATTTTAATCAGCCCCGCTTTCCGGGAAACCCAGACCGACGTTGAAAAAAAACTTAAACAAGCCGTTATCCGCAAACTGCAAGCCAAAGACACTACTCCGCATGAAGAAGACCAAATGCGGGCTTACCAAATCAATCCGCAAGCTATCTTGCATATCCAATTTGAGCCCCAATCCTATAAAGCCATAAACTATAACAAAGAATATGCTGAAAATTGCCGCGCCATGTTACTGGACAAGAAGGGCACGGTTTTACTTAACGACACCTGCCGCAAAGCCTTATTTCATACCAAAGAAAAGATTGCCTTCCAGGTGGATTTTAGCAGCATATTGCCCGGATACACCTTAAAAGTGAGCAATTACCCCAGAAGAAGCATCGTTTTTAAGGATAATTACGCTTTGGCTAATATTCCCTTAACGGAAAACCTAAAGGAACGCCTCCCTGCCATAAAAGCCCCCGTATTTATAGCTAAAAGAGACCGCTGGTTAATGGAGGGGGAGAAGTATATTGTTCCTTTCTCCTTGGATAAAATATTTGACAGCCGCCAGCCCCAAGATATCCGCAGACGGATGAGCAAATCCCTGCCGGATTATTTCTTTGCCAAATTGGAAGGATTTCATTAACCCCTTGAAAGCACGCATTTATTTTCTATAATATACTATAGAGAATATTTTGCTTGGGAGATTTCATATGAAAAAAATATTGTTACTAGCCTTAGTTCTCAGCACCTGTGCGTTCTTAAATGCAGAGCCTACATATCCGAACGTAAAACAACCAGAAACCAAATTACCGGAAGTGGACTCTTTAAGCCGCAAAATACAAGCGCAGGCAGACAAATTTGACGCCTTGCGCAAAGTGCCGGTAGTGGTATCTGCCAAGGGGTTGGAACCCGTCCACGCTTTTGGCGTCTTGCTGCGCGTGAACAGCAACTACACCCAGGCGGATATTTTGCTGGACGAGGATGCCAGCCGGGCAGTGGATATTGTAGGCGAAGGAGATTATGAAGGAACAGCCGCGCCGGTCTCTGTTTATATAGATTTAAGCGCTTTTGGTAAAGGCTTTTTCTCTGACAATAAAAACGCGAATAGAGATTTTTACGCCTCCCATGAAGAAAAACAGGCCCCTTTGTACGTATACAGAATGAAAGTAAACCCTAAGGGGAACTTCGCCAAATCCATTAAGGGCCTGCATCCCGTGTCAGAACACGCGGCGCGTCAGATGCTGTAAACGGACACAAACTATTTAAAAGCCCGCTTAAAAAGCGGGCTTTTTGTTTACCAGCCTTTGTTAAAATGACAGGGCCAAAAGACCTATGCAACACTAGGTACAACGGCCCTTGCCGCGTGGGCCGTTTTTAGTTAGCATAATGTAGAAATATGAAGGAGTACAAACACATGATGAAACTATGCCCCTGTTTACTGTTATTAGCCGCGCTTTGTTCGCCAGCATATGCCGAACCATGGCAAGCCGCTTTGCGGCAAAAAGCCAAAGAGGCGCTTGTTCTTTCCACGCGTGCCCATAAAGAATCCGTATTTGAAATATCCTTGCGGGTACGTACCCGTTTTCAAGACCAGTCAAAAACAGATGTCGTAAGCAATCATGCCTGCACCGCTGTTCTTATTGACCCGAACTACCTGCTGGCCTCTCAAAATTGCAAAGGGAGCTACCCCGGCGCGCACCACGGCAAAAACAGAGAAAAATCTCGCCAAATTGAAGCTATTTTAATCAATGGACAGCCTGCCCAGGCTTTTTACGAAGACCCGGTATCCCAAACAATTCTTATTCAAACCGACACCCGCAACACCCAAACTATGCAAATGTTAGCCGGCAAACCCACCGCGCACCTGTTTATTATGACTAGACCCGATATCACCCACTTTAACCAGGCGGCAGTCAATAAAAAAGCCATTTTATGGGGGCGGGAAAGCAAAAAATTTTATATAAAAAAGATAACCAATAAAAACGGCCGTTTCTTCCTTCCCAAAACGGCGAACACCGCGGACCCGGCCTTCTTGTTCAGCGAAAAAAAACCGGGGATGGAATTTTTAGCCGGGTTTAATCTAGCCGAGCCGGAGGGGGATTCCCCGGGAGAGGGCTTCTTTTACCATCCGCTGGAAAAAGAGTTCATTTCTTTCTTAGAACAACATGTTTCCAAAGAGGGCTGGCAACGCCTGCAAAAAAAGATAAAGGACGAAAGCTTTTTCAAATAAACCATACACCTAACCCCCGCCGCAAACGGGGGTTTTTGATTTTTACATAAAAGCCAATATAATATTAGATATGCATACAACAACCATTTCCAATACTTGTAAAAAAATAATGGGGTTGTTACTGTTGTTTTCAGCCCCTGTTTGTTTTGCGGCCTCTGCAGATGGAGAAATATCCCTTGCCCTGCAACAAGCCGTACAAAAACAAACGCCCACAAACCAAACTCTTTCGGCAAATGATATATTAAATGAGCATAAAAACCGCCTTGTGTGGGTAACCTTATCTTCTAATCTGCCAGACCGCTATTGGGTTGTAACCTGCAGCGCGTTATTAACGGGAAAAAACACTTTGGTTTTAGATAACCCCGGTACCGAGCTTTTAGCCACCGCATTTACGGAAAGCGCCCCTGTATCTATTTTGGTGGATATGAGCCCGTTGGGAGCGTTTAATCAAGGGGCATATCAAGGCAAAGGCTTTTTTTATTATGGCAAAGCCTATCCCGGAAATTTTAAAGTGCTAAAAAACGGGTATGCCGTCTACCAAGTACCCGTAAAAGAGCCGCAAGCCGTAAACGCCCTGCAAAATTTACAGCCAATTACCTTGGAGCCGGAAGAATTATCGGCCCTGTTTCACCACATGCCCGTTCCAACCAGCCAGGTTTTTTCCCCGCGGGAAGAAAATCCCATTAAATATAATTCCGCGCAAACCGCTCCATATAAAACGTTCTTAAAACAATTGGAACAAGATATAACAAACTATCTTACCCACTTTCACGTACAGGCGGAAGTAAGAGACTGTATTGAATTTTTGGACCAACCTTTCCCGGCAAAAGGTTTTATAACCGCGCCAAATGGTACCGTCATTCTGGCTGACAACGGCGTCACCCCGGAAGGTTCCGCCTTTTGGTATATTGAAGATATAAAACGCTCCGGCAATAAAGAGGAGCAAGTCTGCCTATACATTACCATGCCCGGTTTAGGAGAATATGAAAACGGACACTCCTTTTTTTCCGTACAGCCTCCTTTACCGGCCAAAGACTTTCAGCTCACCGGAGTGAAAGCTTTTCGCTTTATTATGCGTCTGCCCGCTCAAAAACCAGTAGCTCAAAAACTAAACAGCCCCCAAGTAAAGAAGCTGTTTAGCCAACACGTAATAACAGACTTATGGTTGCAGAACTATCCCCCGCGCATACAAAGAGCGTTGGATTTAATGCCTTAAAACCGCCGCCAAGGCGGTTTTTTTAGGCCCAAAGGCCTATGAAAAAATAGGAACAAAGGCCCTTGTTCCTGCAATACAAAACCGATAGAATAAAATTAAATAAGTAGCACCCCAAAAGGAGACATTATGAAAAAACTGTTTATGTTGTGCTTAGCCGTAGCCGTATGCGCCCCCGTATCTTGGGCCCAACAGGATTTGAATAAAACATTATCCAAAAAAGTCGCCGCCGCGCGCAGCGCCTCTGCATACCAAAAAGCGCAAATCAGACTGACTGTTACCCACTACCAGCATGAAGATTACGTGAATCCGTCCGTGTCCAAACAAATACACTCCGGCACCTTGCAGGTACAAACCACCTGCTCTGCCCTGTTGTTAAATGCACAAGGCGCGGTAGCCATTAAAAAGGATTGTCTCCCGGCCATCAATGACGCCGCCAAACACAATCAAATTGTTTTATTTGTAGATTTAAAAACCTTAGGCAATTATGAAGATTGGGAAGAAACCGTAAAACCCGAAGACATTGGCTTTCCCTTATATTACGCCACGGAAAACGCTTCCCGCAAAGAGTTTGTAAGCCAAGATGATTTTGTCTTATTCTCCTTGCCTGTACGCTCTAATGCCGTAAAAACCGCTTTAAACGGTCTGTTCCCCAACGGGAAAGAAATCACCGCAGAAAAAGTCTCCGTGTTGTTGCGCAATATGCCTGCGGCTAAAACGGTAAAAGCTTTCCATATGAATTAAGAGGAGTTTTTAGTGAAGAAATCCGTCTCTATCGCTTTAGCAAGTATATGCTGTTTGGCCTGCACGGTTTCCGCCGCGGGCCAAACATTTTCTTCCCCAAAGCAGTTACAAGATACGCTGCGGCATAAAACGGCCCAAGCCCGGCAAAAACAGCTGCCTTGGCATATAGACCAAAGAGCCGTTGTGGATGTTTTTATCTCTTATGCCACGGGCAGATATGTGGGGCTCAGAGAACTTGTGGAACAAGCCCACTGCAAGGCCTTAGCGTTAAATAAAAAAGGATTACTTTTGCTGGGCAAAGATTGCGCGCAAGCGTTACAAGGCCCGGCCCAAAATTTCCGCGTTACCATTTCTTTGCCTTATAAAAACAAAGAAATTATGTACAAACATCAAGACTTCTTTGCTAAAAACTTTAAACGCAAAGGGGATTTTGCCCTCTATCAAATGCTTGCGCAAGTAGAATACCATTCACAATCCCAGGCAACCCGCGGGGTTACCGCCCCGCGCGTTTTAAGCGCGCCGGTAACGGAAATATTCAAAAATATAACCATCCCCACCCTGTTTGGCCTTACCGAGCAGGACGATACCTTTATTTTGGAAGATTTTTCCAAACTATTCCCTGGGCAGCAGCCGGATCAAAAACTGGCTTCTTGGCTGAAAAAAAAGCTTCCGCCGGAAGAATTCAAGCTTCTTGAGGCCCATTAACCGGCCCGTTCTAAATGTTAAAAAACCTCTCTGCCACCAAGAGAGGTTTTTTATTGGAAGCGGGCTTAATTTTTAATATAATACTTATATCTTAACATGAGGGGGAATATATGGCAACAAACCCAGTATTTAATGAATCTGCCTTCCGCCGCGCGCAGGGAAGCGCCTCCGTTGGGCAGCAAATGACTTTGCAGGGAACCATCAACAAAACGTTTTTCCTGCTTTTACTATGTGTTGTAGGCGCGTTTTTAACGTGGGGCAGCGCGCAGGCGGCCGCTTTAATTACGCCGTGCGCCATTGGCGCGCTAGTAGTAGGGCTGATTATCAGCTTTAAACCGCAAACGGCCCCTTTTTTGGCCCCGGTTTACGCTTTTGCGGAAGGCCTTTTGCTGGGAACCATATCCAGCGCGTTTAACCAGCAAATGCCCGGCATTGTCATGCAGGCAGTGTCCGTTACCCTGCTGGTATTTTTTACCATGCTGGTACTGTACAGAACCGGCATTATCAAACCCACCCGCGGGCTGTTAATTGGCATTTTAAGCGCCACGATAGGCATCAGCTTGTTTTACGTCATTTCTCTGGTACTGATGTTATTTGGCGTAAACGTAAGCTATTTTACCAGCGCCGCCCCGTGGGCCATTGCGGTAAACGTGCTTATCTGCGCAGTAGCCGCGTTTAACTTTATTTTTGATTTTCACTTTATAGACCAAATGACCAGCACGTACAGCGCCCCCAAATACATGGAATGGTACGCCGGATTTGGGCTGCTTGTCACGCTGATTTGGCTGTATATTGAAATCTTACGCCTGCTTGGCCGCACGCGCAACAATTAAACGAGCGGTTTTAAATTTTGTAAAATAAAATAGTAAGCAGTATGGACGTGCAAACGCCCTTTGATTTATTTTAGGAAAGGAGCCAGTAAAAGTATGAATTTTGACAGCATCAAAAAAATTCAGGACATGGACCTGAAAGACAAAAAAGTGCTGGTGCGTGTAGACTATAACGTACCGCTTAAAGACGGGAAAGTAGATAATAACAAACGCATCGTAGCTACCGAAAAAACCATCAAACATCTTTTAGAAAATAACTGCCGCATCGTATTAATGGCGCACTTGGGCCGCCCGAAAGGCAAAGTTTGCCCGGAATTCAGCCTGGCCCCGGTTGCCGCTGAAGTGGAAAAACTCTTTGGCGTAAAAGTACACTTCGCCAAAGACTGCATTGGCCCGGAAGCCGATAAAGTGGTAGAAGCCGCCAAAAACGGTGAAATTGTGCTTTTGGAAAACCTCCGCTTCCACCCGGAAGAAGAAAAGAACGATGCCGAATTTGCCAAACAACTGGCCAAACACGGTGAAATTTTTGTGCAGGAAGCTTTCGGCACCGTACACCGCGCCCACGCTTCCACCAGCGCCGTAGCCCAGTTCCTGCCCGGCTGCGCCGGCTATTTGGTACAGAAAGAAGTGGAATTTTTAGGCAAAGCGTTGGAAAACCCCGCCCGCCCGTTCGCGGCCGTAGTAGGGGGGGCCAAAGTGTCCGACAAAATCATGCTGCTTAACAATTTAATGGACAAAGTAAACGTGCTCGTTATCGGCGGCGGTATGGCGTACACCTTCTTAAAGGTACAAGGGGCGGAAATCGGCAAATCCCTCTTTGACGCCGAAAAAGAAGCCGAAGCCAAAGCCGTTTTGGCCAAAGCCCAGGAAAAAGGCGTAAAAATCTTGCTGCCGGTGGACCACATCTGCGGTAAAGAATTTGCCGAAACCACCGAACCCGTAGCCGTGGACAATGTAAATATTCCGGCGGATTTAATGGGGTTGGATATCGGGCCTAAAACCATTGCCCTGTTCCGCGAAGAACTGCTCAAATGCAAAACCATTTTCTGGAACGGACCTATGGGCGTGTTTGAATTCCCGAATTTTGCCAAAGGCAGCTTTGCCATCGCCCAAGCCATGATTGACGCCACCAAAGCCGGCGCCACCACTATCATCGGCGGCGGAGACAGCGTCAACGTGCTGAAAAAAGGCAAATTCAACCAAAAAGAACTCTCCCACGTTTCCACCGGCGGCGGCGCCAGCATGGAATTTGTGGAAGGCAAAGAATTGCCCGGCTTAGTGGCGTTAGCCAAATAAGGCGGCAAATTCCGTACAATTCGTTTTGTACCAACACAAACCGGGTTCCGCGCAAGCGGGCCCGGTCTATTTTATTAAAAAGAAAAAACAGCCAAAAAATAGTATAATATTAATGTTATTTTTACAGGAGATTTTTAAACAGAATGCAAACACTCATCACCATTATTCATTTTGTAACGTGTATTTTACTAATCCTCTTGGTCCTTTTGCAGAGCGGGAAAGGTTCCGCCGCCGGCATTTTTGGCGCTTCCGGCGCGGACAATATTTTTGCCAGCCCCACCGCTTTTAACTTTATCAACAAACTTACCGCCGCTTTGGCCGTTTTATTGTTCTGCACGTCTATTTTGCTTACCATGGCCACCAACAAAAAAGCCTCTTCTTCCGTAACGGATAAGGTGCAAATTCCCGCAGCGGCCACGGCCCCGGCTGAACCGGCCCAGCCCGCTTCCAAATAATTTAAACCCCGCGCAAATTGCGGGGTTCTTTTTACCCGGCGTTTGTTGCGCCGGGTTATTTTTTTTGCTAAAATATACAGGAAGACAGTTCTTTATATCCCTCGTTGGAAATAGATTTTTCGCGCAGGTGGCGGAATTGGTATACGCGTGCGTTTGAGGGGCGCATGCCGCAAGGCTTGAGGGTTCGAGTCCCTCTCTGCGCATTCTTTTATACCCGGGTTTTTGGCCCGGGTTTTTTTATTGCTAGAGAGACTGGCAAACCGCTTGCCCGCGCAGCAACGAAAAAGGCTCAGCGTTTTACAAATTTGGGCTTGCGAAAGCCAAAAAAGACAAATACCGCAAACCCGCACCGCAGGCATTTTCCGTCAAGAAAGAGATAGGCCGTACACTCCCTCTCTGCGCAAAATTTTATGCCCCGGGCAAAACACAGCTTGGGCTTTTTATTTGTTTTTAAGCGTATAGAATGCCCTAAATGCTATAATATATTTTTACCTTTTTACCGACGGAGAATTTCATGAATCCTTTAGCCGCAACCTGGCTTTGCTGGGCCATTATCGGCCTATCCCCCATAGCGGGGAAATATGCCGTGGGAGTAATCAGCCCGGTACTGCTGGTCTTTTTAGGCACGTTGATAGGGGTGCTGTATTTTACCCCGTGGATAACCAAAAACCATAAATGGGGGGAACTGCTGGCTAAAGAAACCCGCTGGAAATTTTTGTTCATCGGCACGTTCGGCACGGCGCTTCCGTTTACCATATCGCTGCTGGCCTTGCATTATACCACGCCGGGAAACGCGGCTATATTACAACAGTCGGAACTGCTTTATTCCCTGTTGTTTGCCGCTTTGTTTCTAAAAGAATATCCCACCAAATCCCAGTTGGCGGGAAGCGCGCTGATTGTGCTGGGGGTGGCCTTTATACTCATTAAAGAACATTACACCCCGCGCTGGACGGGAGATTTGTTAATAGTAGGCTCCACCTGGATGCTGCAAGCCGGCTCCACCTTGGCTAAAAAACTGCCCGCGCATTTGGATTACCGCCTTATCGGCATGGCGCGCAATTTATACGCCATTCCCGCTTTACTGATTATCGTGGCGGTACTGGCCTGGTGCGATACGCTGGTGTTAAAACCCAATTTACAAATGTTTAGCGTGCTTACGTATACCGGCGTATTAAAATACGGTTTAGCCATGGTATTGTGGTATAAAGCCATACGCATGCTGGATTTAAGCCGGGTAACCGCTATTTATTTATCTTATCCGGTGCTGTCTTTAATCGGCTCGGTCTTACTTGGGTTGGAAAGAGTCACCCCTTACCAAATATTAGGGTTATTGCTTACGCTGTCCGGCGCGTATTGGGTAAGTTTTTTGGTTAAGAAACAAGGGCACTAAGCCGTCAAATTAAGTAAAATATAAAGTATGTTTAAGGGGTTATATGTTTAACGTCTCGCCTGTGTTTGCCATATGGCTGGCGTGGTTTTTTACGGCCGCCAACGTAGTGGTGGCTAAATTTGCCACGCCGTATGCGGCATCGGCTTTGTTTATGCTGGCCAGCTGTACGGGGGCCACGCTGTGCTTTAGCCCGTATTTAATTAAAAATAACGGCTGGAAACAGCTTTTTAAACGCCGGGTATGGTGGCAATGCTTGCTGATGGCCACCTTTGGCACCGCCCTGCCAATGACCATTTTTATGATAGCCCTCAATTACACCACCCCTACCAACGCGGCTATCTTAAACCAGTTTGAAATTGTTTATTCCCTGCTGCTGGCGTATTTTTTGCTGGGGGAAAAACCTACTTTAAAGCAGATTTTTGGTTCCGCCGTGATTGTGTTGGGGGTGGGGATATTATTGTGGCAGGCGGGGATGTCCATGCAGTTAAAGGGGGATTTGCTGATTTTAGGCTGTTTATGGATGTTTCAGCTTAGCCATATTTTTGCCAAAAAATTGCCCGCGGATATGCCGCCGGTGCTTATTTCCGCCGCGCGCGCGATGTTTGCCATTCCGGTGCTGGCCATATTAACGGCTTCTTTATGGGCTATCCAGGGCCCGCAGCTCTTTGTGCCGGGGCCCGTATTATTCAGCACGCTGGCTTTCAGCGCGGTATGCAATTATTTTATAGGCAATACGTTTTGGTATACCGCCATACGCAATATGGATTTGGGTAAAGCAACCGCTATTATTTTGTCTTACCCGGTGTGCACATTTCTTTTGTCCGTCCTGCTAAAGCAGGATACAATTAACATCTATAAAGTGCTGGGCATGGCGCTTGCCATAGGCGGCGCCTATATTGTAACCGGCATTATTAAAGGAGAACGTAAATGAAAAAACTCGTTTTATTTGATTTGGACGGTACTTTAGTCAACGCCGGAGGAGCCGGACGCACCGCCCTTAAAAAAGCGTTTGAGGAATTATACGGTTCCTGCCCGGAATTTGAACATTCCCTTATTTCCGGCCGAACGGATACGGACAATTTTACCCTGGTATACGGTTTATTGAAAAAAGGCAAAAAACCCACCGCCGCGGAAATGAAAAAAATGACCGCCAAATACCTGGAACTTTTGCCCCAGGAAGTACACGCCGCCGTACGCGCCAAACACTATGATTTGGTAACCGGCGTGGAGAAATTTTTGAAACTCTTAGCCAAAGACCCGGACGTTATTTTAGCCCTGGGCACCGGCAATTTGCAGCAAGGAGCCCGCATAAAGCTGGAGCCTTCCGGCTTAAACAAATATTTTGAAATCGGCGGCTGGGGGGAAGACGGCCACACCCGGGAAGAAATGCTCCAAGCGGCCGTAAAACGGGCGGAGAAAAAATTTAAAACCAAAATTCTGCCTGAAAACGTGTTTGTAGTTGGCGACACGCACCGCGATATTGTAGCCGCCAAAAACTGCGGTTTTCACAGCGCGGTAATTACCGGCGGGTTTGGAGACCAAGCCAAAATACAGCGCGCCGCCGCTGAGCTGGAAGAGAAAGATTTTAAAGACATCACCACTTTTTGCGTATGGCTTGGCCTCAAAACGGACCCCAAAGGCGTAAAACGCGGCAGTTATATCATGCCCGCCAGCGCCATAGAACACGTATTTTTCAGCCGTACCGGCATTGACGAAGACCGCCTGAAAATGCTGCGTATTAAAAAATATTCGGATTTGGAATCCGGAACCATTATGTAAGGAGATTTAATAAACAATATGGAATGGGACAAAGCTGCTGCAAAATTTGCCGACGCCTTAGCCAATAGCGAGCCGACCCCCGGCGGCGGCGCCGCCGCCGCCATGAGCGGCGCTATGGGCTGCGGACTCATTATGATGGCTATACACACCACCGCTAAACAAAAAAACACGCCGCCGGCAATCAAAGCCAAGCTGGAACAAAGCCTTAAAAAGCTGGGTTCCTTAAAAGAAGAGCTGAAAAACTATATCCGCAAAGACGGGGAAGCCTATACCGCGTATTTGATTACAAAAAAACTCCCCAAGGAAAACCCCAACCGGGAACAAGCCATGCAAGACGCCCTGCTGCTGGCCGCGCGCGTACCTACGGATACCGCCACCACCGCCATACAATGCCTGCGGGAGACCGATTTAATAAAAAGCGACATTGCCCCGGTGATTATGTCTGACATTTTATGCGGGCAGTATTTGTTAAAAACCTGTGTGAAATGCTCGGTAGAAAGCATAAAAGCCAATTTGGCGTTTATTAAAAATAACGATTGGGTAAATAAATTTGAACAACATATTCTTATTTTTCTAAAATCTTGTTAGAATAAATAAGCCAACGCAAAAGGAAAGATATGAGCGAAAAAGTAAATAAACGCAGCGGAATGCTGGGCACCATTTATAACATGCTGCCCGTGATTGACGATGACTACGCCGCCAAGTTAGTATATACGCTGGAAAATAAAAAATCGTTGGAAGAACTTCAGCAGGATATAGCCAATATTGCCGCGCAATTAGGGTCAGACTCCCCGGTAACGGATACGGTGGTAGCCAAAATTCTGCTGGATGAAATTACGCTTTCCGCCGCGCTGCGCCAGCTGCGCATTTACAATAACGCCATGTCTATTGTGGAGCTTTCCAAAGCATTGGAGCTGGAAAAAGAAGATACGGATTTACTGCTTCAGGTATATTCTTCTTTTTCTTCCCACAAATATTTTGACGCGGAATTTTCCGCCGCCTTAAAATCTGTTTCCACGGACGCGGAACTGGACAATTCCCAAACCGCTTTAGAAGCGGTAAACTCCCTGTTGGAGAACGCGCGGGAACTGCTGGCGGAAAACAACCAAACCCCCAAAAATAACCGCCGTTATATTTTAGAAATGGCAGACACGTACCATCTGCCCGTTACCATGACGGCCGAACTTTTACGCGTATATACGCAAGACGAAACGATATCCTTCCAGCCGGAATTTAACAAATTATTTACCCAGTTGGAGAAAATTAATAAAGATCCCCAGCTAAACGCTTCTTTATGCGCCCGGGTTTTGCTGTGCACCATCACCGCAAAAGACGCGCAAGACATAACGCTTCTATCCAAAATGTTAAATAAAAGAATACTGGAAGAAGATTTAATGATTATCGCTTGCCGGTATTTAAAAGCCAAAACGCCAAAAGATATTTTAGATACGTTTGAAGCGGTTCTTCAAAAACTGCCGCACGTGAAACAAAAAGAAGAAAACCTGGGCCTGGCCGTAAAAGTATTGTTAGACGGCACCCCCCAAACTTTTGAGGCCGCCCAACAAAAAGCCGCCCAACGCCGGGACCGCATTGTTTTGCGCGACAAGCTGTCTAAAAACGCAAAATACAGCAGCTATGAATACGACATAGCGGAAAAATTTGGCGGCAAAAAAACGTTTGAACAAATTGAGGGGGAAATGGCGGATATTTTGCGTCAGCTTCCTTACTGCAGCGAAGAAAGTGAAAATAAAGAACTGGCCTGTAAGGTATTATTAGGCACGCTGAGCCAAAGCGAAGCCAAAGAACAAGCCCAATACCTGCGTGATTTAAAAGCCAAAACGGTTACCCAGGGGTTGGCCCCTGAAGTAATGAAAAATTATCTAGGAACCAAACCCGCCGAAGAAATTTTGCAATTTTTTGAAGAGGCGTTGTCTCCTTATACTTTTTGGAAATCCGACCGGGAAAAACACCTTTTCGCCCTCCAGACGCTGGTGGCGGAATTAAACGGAAATTCCAACGCGCAGATTTCCCAATTTGTATTGGAAATGCTGGAAAACGGATCATCGCTGGAACTGATGGCGGATATGATGTCTAATATTCAAGCCAAAAAGACCAGTCCGGAAGAGTTGGATAATTTATTAAATATGTATAAACAGGCGCGGGCTTCTTCTAAATAAGAGGCCCGTTTTGCCATTTATACGCGTGGGGATAGCCACCCCGCGCAAAACACGTTAAAAAGGACTGTTAAATTTAACAATAATTTGCTATCCTGTTAGCGTGCCAGTTTATTTTATTATGAAAGGGTGATAAACAATGAGATATTGGGTCTATATAAATGATAAAGTGGAAGGTCCTTTTGAAGAGGACAAACTTGTAACATTAGAGGGTTTTACCCCAGACACGCTGATTTGCTCGGAAACAACCGAAGCCGGAGCCAACCAGGAATGGGTAAAGGCATCAGCCATGTTTGAGTTTGATCCATTGGAATCCACCATAACCAGGGCTCTGCCCACGCCGGAAGAATTAAACACGGCGGTTAACCCCGGGACAACGGATCCCAACCTCACCCAAGCCCTCAAAGAAGCCCATTTTGCTTCTCAAAGCCCTGCACAAGAAGCCGCCCCGGTATCCACAGACGCTACCCAGCTGATTTTGGAAAAACTGGACTCTCTTACCCGGGAAATTGAAAATTTAAAACAAAAAATGGAAGAGGTTATCACCGCCTCATCCCATGCCCAGGCACTTTCGCTAAATACGCAGCATGCGGCCAACACGCAGCCGGAACCCGCGCCGGAAGTAGACATGGCCGCCAACACCATCACGCTTACAAACCGTGATATGAGCCACACCGCCTCAACGATAGAAGATTCCACCGCCAATACGGACAGCTTAGTCACCCAAGCGGAATCTTTAGTGGCACAAGCTAACCAGCCGGAAAATAAAAACGCGGATTTCCTGCACGGTATTGATTTATCTTCTGAAGACTCTTCTGCCAATCCCGCCGAATTGCCTTTAGGCGGAAAAGGGGAAGAAGAAGTGGTTCTCCGTTCCGCCTTGGATTCCCTGTACGGGGCAAAAGTGCAAGAAGAACAAACCGAAAAAGAAAAAGAATCCACTTTCCAAGACTTATTGCGCCCCCACAATGCAGTGCAAAACGCCCAAAACGCGGAAAAAACCAAACCTACGTTGGAAGACGCCTTGAAAGAAACGCAAAACGCAGGCGATACGGAACAGCAAAAAGAAGAAGTTTTACAACAATTTGCCCCCACTGAGCAAAAAGATTTTATTGCGGAAGCCTTGGCCGAAGCGGAAAAAGAAAACCAAGCAAAACAAAGCGAACAAGCTTCTTCCGCTGTGAAGGAAGAACAACCGGCTGCCCAACCGTTGGAAGGCTTAACCCCGGTCACCCCGGAACAAGAAGCCGCCATTAAACAGGATCTTCCCCAACCGGAAAATGAAGTACCTGTACTTTCTATTTCCGGATCTAAGGAAGAAGATTCCGCTTCCAAACCGGAACAAGAAGAGGCTCCCGCCGCTATGGCAGATTTGCCGCAAATGCCGCAATCTGAAGCCCAACCGGAAGAAGCTTCCCGCGACATGGGAGAAGAAGTTCCTTTAAAAACCGTCTCTTCCATGCTGCCTGGTTTGGCTTCTTTAGGAGGGGAAGAGCCCGCCGCTGAACCGGCCCCCGCCCCGCAACAAGAAGAACAAGCCACTCCGCAGGCGGCCCAAGAAGAGCAAACCGAAACCATTCAAGAATTAGTACCCGGCGCCACATTGGATAAAACAGTTCCTCCCGTAACGGTGGCTAAAGAAAAAAAAGAAGACAAAAATGAAAACGCTGACTTGCTTTCCGCCGATGATTTAAAAAATACGGAAGCGGCTCCGTTTACCGCAGAAGAAGAAGCGCTGATGGAATCTCCCGTTCCCCGCGCGGCCCAAGAACCCGCTGTCAGCCAACCGCAGCCTTCTCAGCCAGCGCAAGAAGAGCCGCAAGGCCTTGCCTCTTTGGAACCGGTTGTTGAACAACCCGCGGAGCAACAAGCCCCCGCGCCCGCTACCCAAACGGTGGAAGAACAGTTAGACGCCGCCGCCCCCGCCAATGAGCTGGAAAAAACAACCACGCAGGCGGAATACACCCCCAATGATTTAACAGAAATTGAATTAAAAGAGGGCTCCACCTATTTGATTTCTGACTTTGTGCCTCCGGCTCAAGCGGCAGATTTTGCCGCCGCCGCCCAAGCAGCTATGGCTAAGACCCAAGCAGAGCTGAAAGGGGAAAACAAAACTGAACAAAAATCGGAAGAATTGGCGGTGGAAGAAGTAGTTCCCGCCAACAACAATAATCAAGCGGCGCAAGCCCAAACGGCGCCGGCGCCGGAATCACCTCTGCCGGGTGCAGATGTCACCGTGTCTCAAATTATTTTGGAAAACACCATTAAAACAAAACGCGGCGCCGCGTTGGATATCAAAACGGTGCCTATGGTGAAAGATCCGGCCGAATCTCAACGTTTGGATTTAAGTGATACGGAACTGCAGGACGTAACCATGCAGCATGACTTAAAAGCAGCAGATCTTCCGTCTTCTCCTAAAAAGGCAAAAACGCTTGTTATGGCTGTAATGCTGTTGGTATTGATAGGGTCTATTTATGCCGGGGTAGCCTATTTGCAATTAATCCCGGACAACATAAACTTTATTAATCCCAAACCGGCGGTCTCTGATCAAACGCAAGACCAATTGGATGAAATGCTCCCGGCTGATCCGGTACAACCGGCCGCGGCTCAAGTGTCCCCCACGGACAGAGTCTTGGCGGAAGTAAAGAATTACGCCTTGCCTAACGGAATGACGCTGGAACAACTAATTGTTTCCCGCCATCCCAATGCCGCAAATATGATTGAGTGGACTATTTCCTCCGCCGTTGATCCGGACAATTACTCTGTAATGGCCAAAGTTCCGCCGGAAAATCCGCAAAGTTTCAAAATTTCCTACCGTTTTAATTACAACACGGTAACGAGAGCGTTGGAACCGACCATTTCCGATTCTAAAAACCTGCTTATGTCCGTAGGAGTAGGGAACGCCCAGCAGGCCCCGGCGGCTAACGTTCAACAACCCGTGCAGCAGCAGGCCATGCAAATGACCGCCGCTCAACAGCAAGCGTTGAGACAACAACAATTGGCTATGCAGCAAGCGCAGCAACGCACTTCCGCGCAGGCTGTACCTCCGGCGCCTCGCCAAGCGGCCGTTGCCCAACGCCCGGTGCGCTAATTGCTACATTGCTACGCTCTTTTAAAAACCGCCCTATAAAGGGCGGTTTTTTTATATATTCAACATACACATGCTAGAAACCACATATCCCAGCCAAAATACACAGCCGCCTCTTAAAAAAATCGGGCTATTATTCTAAAGATGTTTTTTAATATCTTTACCCAAAACGCTAAACGGCCTGCCAGCGTCTTTGCCGTGCCTTTAGGGGGAGGGGAAGGATAACGCTTTTAATCTTTATATACAGCCATTATAGACCGTTTACAAAGCAATTCAGCGTTTTATAACTTGGTTTATAATTTATAAGAATTTAAGAATGAAAAACCCCGCTTTCAGCGGGGTGAAAAGAACAGGCTTTTATTTATTTACCAATTCCGTTACAATATGCTTCATAATATGAAAAACCTTTTCCGTCCAGTCTAAGCTAAGCCATTCATAGGGGCCGTGGGGGTTTTCATACCCGGCAAATATATTGGGAGTAGGCAGCCCCCTAAAAGTAAGCTGCGCCCCATCGGTACCGCCGCGCACTTGGGCCAGTTTATAATCTATTCCGGCCGCCACCAGCGCATTTTTAAGCACGGTTAACGCTTGGGGATGCGCTTCCAGCACGTCTTTCATATTGCGGTATTGCTTGGTAAACGTAACCGATATTTTGGCATTAGGATATTTTTCCAGTTTTTGGTTAATAATTTCCTGCAGCTCTTTTTTGGAACTTTCAAATTTATTTAAATCATGGTCACGGACGAGCCCGCGCAGCACTGCCTGTTCCAAATTTCCTTCCATTCCCATAAACAAAATAAAGCCGTCTTCTTTATCGGTAGTTTCCGGCAGGCGGTTTTCCGGCCAAGAGGATACGATATCCGCCGCAATACGCACCGGGTTGGCCATAAAATCTTTGGCTGAACCGGGATGGCAGTTTTTACCCACTATGGAAATGGCAAATTTGTCTGCGTTAAAATTGCCATAATCAATCTCGCCCAAAGTTCCGCCGTCAATCGTGTAGGCAAAGTCCGCCCCAAAACGGTCTACATCAAAGAAAGCAATCCCGGTGCCGGTTTCCTCATCCACCGTGAAAGCTACGCGGATTTTGCCGTGTTTTACTTCCGGGTGGTCTTTCAAATAGCGGGCAAAAGTCATAATTACGGAAATACCTATTTTATCATCTCCGCCTAAAATAGTGGTTCCGTCCGAAGTCACCAAATCATTCCCTATGCATAATTTGAGGTTGGGGGTGGTGTCCGGGGAAAGGTACATCTTTTTGTCCTCGTTAATTACCAAACGACCGCCGTCATAATTAGGATGAAGTTTGGGGCAAATGCCTTTGCCGTTAAAATCACTTACCGTATCCATATGGGCAAAAAAACCAACCACCGGGGCCGGCGTGTCCGTATTAGCGGCAATGGTGGCGGTAACAAAACCGTATTCATCCATTTCCACTTCGGTAAATCCCACAGAAGGCATCTCATCGGCCAGCATTTTGGCAAACATCATTTGAGAGGCCGTCGTAGGCGTGGTTTTTTGAGTAGGGTCACTGGTAGTATCTATGGATACATATTTAATAAAACGGTCATATAATTCTTGTTTAATCTCATTCATATAAAAAGTCTCCCAAACAGTTTCATTTTATTATACAATTTATTAAATCAGGTTCCTAAGGAGGAGGAATGAAAAAACTATTTTTACTATTATCCGCCGCCGCTCTTCTTACCGGCTGCGCCACCGCAAAAAGCGAAACGGACAAGCTGGCTAATTGCAAATACGCGTTAAGAAGTGTGGAAATTTCGGACTATAATGTTAATTCTTTATCTTTTGATATCATGATTGCCATTACCAATTTAAACCGTAAAGATCCGGCTAAATTAAAACGTTTTGAGGGGGAACTGGCAATGAATGATACGCCTGTTTCCAAAATTAATTTAGAAGAAGCCACCATTCCGCCCAACGCCACCTATAACGCTAAAACGCACATCACGGTGCCCATGTCCGCCTTTAGCAGCAAGCTGTTGGGGTTGGTAAGTATGAACAGCGGCACCATTGATTACCACCTTACCGGAACCATGTATTTTGAAGGCCCGCTGGGAGCGGAAATCCCCGTACCGGTAGATGTGGGCCGCATTGGCGGATACAATACTTAGTTTTAAAAAACCCGCTTTAAAGGCGGGTTTTTTATTTTTAAATAAGCTTATACCACCTAACCAATAAAAAGCCGCTTACACATTATAAGCGGCCTTTTTACAGCGCAACCTCCATAGACTTACGTTATGGGGAAAAGTAAAAAATGAAAATTGCATATTGTATTTCACCTCAGAACAAAAAAGAAACACTAAAACCAATACAAAAACATCATTTAAATAAAAACCCCGCCGCTGGGCGGGGTTTTATTTGTTTTGGCAAATTTTATAATAAAACAAGACTTAACACCCACGCCGCAGCCGTGGCTAAAGCAAACGTAAGGGTTACCACGCGCAAAGTGTCTTTGATGCCGCTCTCGCGCAACATAACAAAAAACGTAGCCACGCAAGGCAGGTACATTGTCATAAACACACAGCATACCACCAACTGCTCTGCAGACAAATGATACGGCTCCAGCAACGCGATAGATATATCTTTGCGCAAAACCCCCAACAATAAAACAGGGGTTATTTCTCCCGGCAGGGAAAGCAAATGCTCCACCGGGAAGCGAAACACCCTCGTCAGCCAGGCCGTCAGTCCGGAAAGCTGCATTAAATCCACAATAAATACGCCGGTTAAAATAAGCGGGAACGCGTCGGACAAATACTCCTTCATGCGTATCCACAGTTTGCGCGCCAGCGGCCGCAGCTGAGGCACCTGCCAAGAGGGAATTTCCATAAACAGTTCCGGCGTTTCCCCACGCATTATTTTATTAAGCACCGTTCCGGCTAAAATACCGCTGGCAAACAAAATACCAAATACCAAAAGCAAATATTTTACCCCGTACGGCGCCAGCACGGATATGACCATAGCCGTTTGGGAAATACACGGCACCAGCACCAAAATAAGCGCCAACGCAATAATACGCTCCCGCCTGGTTTCCAGCACGCGCACGCCCATTACGGCGGGCACTTTGCACCCAAACCCCAGCATAATGGGGATAGCCCCATACCCATGCAGTCCTATTTTATGGAGCAGGCTGTCCAACAATACCGCCAAGCGGGGCAGATACCCCAAATCCCCCAAAAACCCCAACAAAGCGTAAAAAGCCAATACGTAGGACATCACATCCACCAAAGCTATTTTTAACCCGTCTGTAAGAATGCCGAAATATTGTTCGCCGCCGTCTCCCACTAAAATATGGGTTAACCAATGGCTGTCCCCCAAGCCGGCAAACAAATGCTGCATAAACGGGAAATAATAATTATCGTAGTAAGGGGAAACAAAATCAATAATATGCTCTCCCACAAAACGCACTAAAAAGAAAGAAATTACCAACACAATAAACGCCAGCGGGATGCCCGTAAGCGGGGTGGTGGCCCAATTTTGCAGATGTTCCCAAAAAGAAGGGTGTTTGTGTTTAACCGTTTGCACTTTGCTGATAATGTGGCCGATGGCGTGCCACTTCCCCTCGGAGGTGGGGGGAACGTGAAACGGCGTAGGCGGCGTTTTTTGGCTGGACAAACGGGCCGCTTGGTAAGACAGTTCCTTTAAACCTTCCCCCGTGGTTGCCACCGCGGGAATAACGGGTATGCCCAATATTTTTTCCAGCTCTTTTACATTAATTTGTATGCCTTTGCGCTGGGCTTCGTCAAACTTATTTAAAAGCAGGATAACCGGCTTTTTAAGCTGCATGATTTCCAACAAAAAATACAGGTTGCGTTCCAGGTGGGAAGAATCGGCCACGCATACAATAAAATCATATTCCAGCTCTTTAAATAAATTGCGTTTTCTGCCTTCTATCGTCCACTCTTCTTCCAAACGGTACAAACCGGGAATATCTATAATATCGTATGAATCCCCGTCAAAAACCGTTTGCCCGTAATTTAAACCCACCGTTGTGCCCGGAAAGTTAGAAGAAATAATGCCAATACCCGTTAAGCGGGAAAAGATTAAACTCTTGCCCACGTTGGGGTTTCCGGCTAACAAAAAAGTATGTTTTTTGTCCGTCACCATAATTTTTTTGGCGGTTTCTCGTCCGATGGCGACTTCCGTTCCGGATACGCTTACCACCACCGGGCTTCTGCCGGGCAGGCGGGTGACAAACTGGCCTTTTACCAGCCCCATAGCCGCCAGTTTTTCAGCGGTTTTAGCGTCTAAATTAATAGATTTAATTTGGGCCGTATTGCCTGTTTTTAACTGTTGAAGAGTGCGGGTAAAATCTTTTTCCATAATTATTTATTTAAAGTTAGTTTATCCTTACTTTTATTATACCATTACACCGCTTTCTTAGCAAGAAAAACTCCGGTCTGTCTTTTAGGCAGGCCGGAGCAGATGTTTTTTGAAGTGTAAAAAGCTAAAAACCGTCTGTATCCGCGTAATTCCGCCCGGCCACCACACGGCAGAGCTCCTGCCCCTTTGCGGTATTGGGTACACAGTTACGCACAAAAGTGCCGTCACTGCGGCGTTTTCTACCCACAATGGAATAATCTTTATCGGGGTTATTACGCTCAAACTGTACACCATAATAAAAATTCGCGTCCCCAGGCAATCTGGTTACATTATAACTTTCCGTTCTAATTAACTCCGACGTGGCGCCAGAAATATTGGCTTCCAAATTGGTGAAAGTGCATTTGGCGTCAAATTGGTTTTGATAGGTGGAATAACAAATGGCCATAGAATCTTTTAACACGCCCATCAGCTGCAAAGCTTCGGCCGAACGGGCTTTTTCCACCGCTCTTAAATACTGAGGAACCCCTACTGAGGTCAAAATCCCGATAATAAGCACCACTACCAACAATTCAATTAAAGTAAAACCCTGGTTGTTTAAACGCATACACCCTCCTAAAATAAAACCTTTTAATAATCATAGCATATTAACTGTTAATAGGGGGGGAAAAAACACGGGGTAACTATCCCGCAATGATTTTTTGTATAATAAATAGGCAAGACTTACAGATCTGTAATTTCATTTAGGAGAACTAAAACCATGGCTTATAAAGTAAATCCGGATGTTTGCATTAACTGCGGCGCTTGCGAATCCGCTTGCCCCGTTGGAGCTATTTCCGAACAAAACGGCAAAAGAGCGATTAACGAATCCGCCTGCATTGAATGCGGCGCCTGCGCTTCCACCTGCCCGGTAAGCGCTATTGCCAAATAAAAATTGCATTTACACCAAAACCGCGGCTTATCAGGCTGCGGTTTTTTTATGCAAATAAAAGCACCGGGGGATGTGCCCGGTGCTTTTTTCAGAACCGTTCGGGGGGTAAATCGAAGGTTCTGGGGGATAAAATCTGTTTAAAATATAAATCAAATATATATTAAATATCATAACAAGCTTAACAAAAAAAAGCAAGTTTTTTATTAAAAATCTTGAAAAAATAATTATTTATTTTAAGCTAATGGTTACGGGTTACCCTATTTTGTTTTACTATTTTTAATAATTTTGTAAAAAAAACCTTTCCTATTTGTATAATATATGTACCGGAGGATTATTATAATGAAAAAAATATATATGCTTTTTGTTTTAACGCTTCTGTCCGCTCCGGCTTTTTGTCAGGCGAATAGAAGTGCCATAGGGTTACAAAATGACTCCGCGGCCCAGCCGTCCGGCACCGAAGCCTTGGCCGCCAAAGTGACAGACAATGTTCCTGGAGATATTTACCGCGGGACGGTATTTGGCGCCGAGAAAAAAGATTACGCCAGCACCACTCTGGGAAAACGGGAAAGAGCCAAAACTAAATTTGTATATGATACGTCTTTAATCCGCGCCGTAAAAGTAGGCGACGCGGACCGCGTACGTATTCTGTTATTTGCCAACGTAAACGTAAATGAAAGAAACTATGCGGGTATCACTCCTTTAGCCATTGCCGCTGAAAAGGGCAACATGGACATTATTAAAATGTTGGTAGAAGAAGGAGATGCCAAAGTCAATGAAGTTTCCAGCTACGGCGTAACCCCGCTGATTGCCGCCGCGGCCGCCGGTAATGATGAAGTGGTTTCCTATTTAATTGCCCACGGCGCCAATGTAACAGCAAAGGACGATTTAGGCAAAACGGCTTTATTGCACGCCGCCGCAAAAAATAATCCCCAATTAATTCGCAGTTTAATTAAATTAAACTCCAAGGCCACCAACTTGCCGGATATAACCGGAAATACGCCGTTAATTTACGCCGCCCAGGCCGGAGCCTTGGGAAACGTAAAAGAATTAGTCTCCAACGGGGCCATGATTAATTACAAAAACCCCACCAACGGCATTTCCGCCTTGTCCGCCGCAGCGGCTGAAGGACAAGACAGCGTGGTCTCTTACTTGGTAGGAAAAGGCGCCAATATCAATGTGCGTGATTCCGGCGGACGGACCCCGTTATTCTACGCCATGGAGACTAACCACCCGGATACTTTTCGCAAATTAATTTCTTTAGGGGCCGATGTAAACGCCAAAGACGCCACCGGTAAGACGGTGTTAATGACCGCCGTGCGCCAGAACAAGATTGCATTTGTAGAAATATTGGACGGTGAAAAAAAAACTGATTTAGATGTAATAGACGACTTGGGCAACACCGCCCTGATGTACAGCGTAGAGGATCAAAGCGGGAAAATGACTTCCGCTTTAGCCAAATCCTGCGATCCGAACATCCGCGACAATGAAGGCAATACCGCCATCATGCGCGCGGCTAAAGAAAATAACCAAAAAGCCGTTTTGGCCCTTCTAAAAACAGATACGGATTTATGGGCCGTAAACAAAGACAATAAAACCGTATTTGAGTTGGCCGATGAATCCATGGCCGGCACTCCGGCGGCCTCTGTTTTAAATATTAAAAAAGCGGAAGCCAAAGACCAAAACGTATTAAGCCAAAAAGCGGCTGAAATTGCCGAACTGGAAGCCCAATTGGCAGAACAGGAAGCGCTGGTAAAAGCCTTGGAAGAAAAAGCCGCCAAC
The DNA here is from genome assembly GCF_949292495.1 of Candidatus Avelusimicrobium aviculae. Lineage (NCBI taxonomy): Bacteria > Pseudomonadati > Elusimicrobiota > Elusimicrobia > Elusimicrobiales > Elusimicrobiaceae > Candidatus Avelusimicrobium > Candidatus Avelusimicrobium aviculae. The sequence continues at coordinate 11,749 of NZ_CASEZB010000035.1, read as the reverse complement.
AGCGGGGATGAATTGCGCGACCAACTGCGTGAGGAAGCGGAGAAAGAATTATCCGCCGCCGCCAGCGAAACCGATCAAGAAATCGCCAAATTGCAGCGCCAGTTAGAAGCGGCAAAAGCGCAAAAAGAAGCCGCTATTGATGAGGCCGTAGAAAAAAAATTAGCGGCCGCCAAAGAACAATTGCAGCCCTCGGTATTAACCGACCAAGCAGAGCAGGTGTCTGAGGCCGCCACCGTTTCTTTAGAAGATATCGCGGCTGAAATTCAAGCGGCTGAAGCTAAAGCGGCCGCCCAACAGGCTAAAGCCCGCAAAACGGCAAAAGCCAAAGCGGCTAAAGCCAAGTCTAAAGCTACCCAAAAAGTGCAAACGGCGCAAGAACAGGCCCAGGCCTTCCAGCAAGGCATAGCCCAAAGCGCCGCGGACCAAACCGCCGCTTTACAAGACGCTTATTCCCAAACGGAAAGTTTGGTTCAAGACCAAATGAATGCCGCCCAAAATATGTATAACCAAACGATGGGCACCGCGCAAAACGCGTTAGACGCGGCCGCCGCGTATGATCCGTATGCGCCTATCCCGTATGATCAGGCGGCGCAAGGCCAAATGTAAGCGAATTATTATAAAGAAAAAAGCCCCGGAAATATCCGGGGCTTTTTCTTTTGCCGCTAGAAATCTCACCGTAAGACATACGGGAGGGGAAAAACCTTTATAAAAACACAAAAAACTTTCCTCTTTAAAATAAATCCGCCGGGTTTATATAAACCCGGCGGATTTTAGTTTTTGTTCAAAAAACTTATTTCTGCTGCGTACGGCACCAGTCTAAAAAAGTACGCCAGCGGCGGTTAAGCAGTTCAGCTTCTTCCGGGGAAACAGCGGGTTTTATTTCTTCGCACGTCGTAAATAATGACCAGGAAGAGGTATCAATATTCAACGCCTGGGCCGCCAACCACGCCGTACCCATAGCGGTAGACTCGGTTTCCGGGCATTTAAGAAGCCGCGTTTGCAAAATATCCGCCTGGAACTTTAGCAAGCTTTGTATATTTGCCAACCCGCCGGATACTTTAATATCGCCAATGGATACCCCATAATTTTTAATATAGTAGGCAATGTCCGCCAGCAGAAACGCTATGCCACGCAATACCCCGGCCGCTACATCCGCCTTTTTGGTTTGGGGAGTAAAGCCGGAAAATACGGGGGAAACCGTAAAATCCCAATAAGGCGCGCCCAAACCGCCTAAAGCGGGCAAGAACCAAACGGGGTTTTGGGCTTGGGAGTACAAAAGGTCCAGCTCTTCCAAATCCACATCAAACCCAAGTTCTTTAAGCCAGGTGAATATTACGCCGGAGGCATTTACCGGCCCTTCCAAAATAAAATCACACTTTCCGTCCGTACCGGAAGCCGCCACCGAAGTCAAAATCCCCGGGATTTGTTTCAGCTCCCGCCCGGTATTATGCAAAAAGAAAGCTCCCGTTCCGTAATTAATGCTGCTGCTGCCTTCTTTAAGCCCCATACCGGCTAAAGAAGCTTGCTGGTCACCTACGCAGACCACAATGGGAACGCGGCGCTCTTTGTACTCATACATGCCGTAATCTGCCTGAGAGGGGCGGATTTGGGGCAGGAAGGCCCGTTTTACGCCAAAGGCGTTTAGCAAGTCTTCATCCCAGTCACCGGTATGGATATTAAAAAGCAGGGTGCGTTGGGCAAGAGTGGGGTCAATCGCAAACACTTCCCCATTAGTTAAACGCCAAATTAAATAGGTAGCCACCGGACCAACGGCCAGTTCTCCTTTTTGGGCCGCCTTTTGCACCGCGGGAATATTTTTAAGACACCACGCTATTTTGGCGGCGGAATAAAAAGGCGTTTTATAAAGCCCGGTCAGTTTATGTATATCCTGCTGAGGGAAAGAAACAGCATCCGCTTCTTTGGAGGCGCGCCCGTCCTGCCAGCTCAACGCGGGAGCCAACGGCTCCCCGGTGCGGCGGTTCCATAAAACCACTGTGGAACGCTGGGAAGAAACCGCTATCGCGCTGACTTCCTCCTCTTCCAATTTATCCAATAATTCATTTAATACAACCAGTTGGCTTTCCAACAGTTTAGCCGCATCATACTGGGCATACCCCTCACGCGGATGTTCGGCGCAGAGTACCTCTGTGCGTTTATATAACACCGCCCCGGACGCATCCACCGCAAAAGCGCGCGTGCCGGAACTGCCCTGGTCTATAGCTAAAATAACGTTTTTATTCATGTTCAAACCACCTATTTTCTTTTAAAAGCGTATAAGCGGCCTTATCTAAGGCCTGTAATTTTTTTGCCGCAGAGACAGGGTCAAAATCGTCTTGCAGGGCTTCTGTACTCAACAACTGTGTACCGCTATGGCGAATGGCTCCCTTAGGAGTTATGAGGCCTATGTTTACCCCTTCGGACACAAAGGCAAAGCGCTCGTTTTCTCTGGATCTGTCAAATATGTTGCGTCCAAAAGCAGTATACGGCACACTCAACCCGGTAAGGGCGTAAATGGTGGGAGCCAAATCCATTTGAGATACCGTAATATTACGCCGTACCGCCGGTAAAATTTTAGGGGCGTACATCACTAACGGAATACGGAATTTATCGTATAAAGAATCCGTTTTGGCGCCGGAGGTATGGTCCGCCACAAAAATAAAGATGGTATTATCAAACCAACCGTCCTGTTTGGCTTTTTCAAGGAATTCCCCAATAGACCAATCCGCATAAGCCAGCGTATTTTTAAATCCGCTGTCCCAGTCATCTCCCGTATATTTATCAAATTGCGGCAACGTGCGGGCAAACGGCTCATGGGTAATGCCGGTAAATACCATAGCGAAGAAATTCTTTTCTTTACGGTTTTTAATTTTATCCGCCGCGAACATTAGCGCGTCGTAATCATACCCAAAAGGAGCTTTTTCTTCATACGGCAGCAATTCAGGGATATCTTCCCAGCCATAGGAGTCTTGCATTCCTAAAAAAGAAGCCAGCGCGCACAGCCGGTAAGAGTCTCTTTTAGATGTTTGCGCAAACAAAGTGTAATACCCGGCGTCACTAAAGTTTTTAGGCATGGAAGACAGCGCATTCATCTCCAACCCATACCCAAACATAGGCAGCCCCGGTACCAGCGGCACCCCGGCCAATACGGCCGCAAAACCAAACATGCTGCGCAGGCCCGAAGCATAGGCATTGTTAAAAACAACCCCTTCGGAAACAATCTTGTCAAACACGGGTGTCACCCCATAACTGCCGCCGGAAAGGGAATCCACAAACCGCGGGTGCCACCCTTCCAGCAAAACAATCATAATATTGATATCTTTTAAATTAGAGGCTTCTTGTTTGGTGCGCATAAGAGGATAGCGCGCGTCAGCGGCGATTTCATCCGGGGAAAATAATTCTTCGCGCGCAATCAAAATAGCCTCTTCCGCGGGGAAAGGATTCTCTATATCCACCTGCCCTTTGCGCCCCACCTGGTAGGCGGTAAAAGCTCCGTTCAGGGTCAAGGCCGCAGCGGAAGGGGTTTGGGCATAATTATACACATCAGCCACGCCCAAAGATTTACCAATTCCCAAATGGCCGCGGATACCCATTACAATTAAAATAATAATAAGCAACAGCTTTCCGCCTTCTGCCAAAGGGGAGCCAAATTCCGGCTTAAAACTTGTTTTAATCTTATAGCGTATAAAAAATATAGCCGCGGCAAAAACCGCCAACAACCCCAACAGCGGCCATAAAGCGGGGCCGAACATATAGGAAATGACAAAATCCCAATCGTGCGAGATTTGTATAATTTCCTCCGCAATATGGCGGTTTACCTTAGGGAAATAAATCAAATCCGCCGCCAATAAACCCGCCAATATCAACAGCACCAAAGAAATAATATATAACAGCCACTTGGCCCACCGGCGGGAATTAACCGGCAAATTTAACAGAAAAACCAGCGGCCCCAAAAACAAGGCAATACAAGAAAAATCAAACCGGAGCCCATTTAAAAACGCACTTTTTATTTCTTGCGCAGTCAACGCCGCGAACAAAGAGTGATAGCACTCAAACAACGCCAAACGCGCCGCCGTAAACATTAACGCGGCCAATAACACAATGTAAATAGACCAACGAAAACGAAAGTCCGTCTTTTGCGGTTTTTTAATCCACATATTCTTACTCCGTTTTTTTAAGTTCCAAATCCGTCTGCTGGGTTTGGCTGCCCAACGCGGCAATTTTTGCTTTGTCCTCGGGCGATACGGCCTCATCTTGCAATAAAGCCTCTACCGTACTTTGGGTAGGCACCAGCGTTTTTTGAAGCAATTTAAGCGAGCGCAGCAACTCCACCACTTTTTGCTTGTCCGCAAAATGCATGTGGGACGTTGCTTTAAGCTCCGCCAGGTAATTCACCCCAAAATGCCGGGTGAAACCTTGCTTTTGCATAAGGGAGACAATCTCTTTTTTCAAACGTTCATATTCCGCCAACGCCGCCCCGCAGCGGTCTATTTTGTCGCTTAAGTCTTCCTGCTCGGTTTTTGGGGCGGATTTTTGATTGCTGCTGTCCGGCGCAGAAGAAGCCAAACGGGCTCCGTAAGCGCCGGCAGAGGGGGAATAATCTTTACCGGTAAACACAGGGCAAATGTCATGGTAGTCGCACCAACGGCATTGGCTTTCACCGGGGGTGGGGGCAAACTTGCCCGCGCGGATATCATCCGCCACAGCCAAAACCCCCTGCCAAAACTCAAAAATCTGCTTGTCATCGGCCCGTTCAAAATACATTTCTTTTAATGTGGGCAGATGATAAAAACAAAGTTTTTCCACTTTAATTTCTTTCACGGAGGGATCTGTTTGCTGTACCAAAGATTTAATAGCGGGGCTCATTTCCGCTACTTTTTGATACATAAACAGCTGGTCCGGCGCGCGCTCTACCGTTTTGCCGGTTTTATAGTCTAAAATCATCACCTTGCCGTCGCCCAAATAATCAATGCGGTCCAAAATGCTGATTAAATTTAAACCGTCCGTTTCTAAAGTGGATTTCATTTCTACGGAAAGCGGATGGGCAAAAGTGGCTTGGTGCTTTTGATAATAAGAGGTTATAATGCGGCGCCCTTCCTCATACCCTTCTTTTTCTTTGAGTAAAGAAGCATAGCCTTTTTTTTCATAAGAAGTGGAGTTCCAGTCCTTAGTAAAAAAATCAAGCGCCTGTTCCAAAGAGGGGAAAACCGGATTTTTTACATCGTAGATATATTCCATCACGCTGTGCAACGCGGAACCAAACGCAAAATAATATTTGGGTTTTTCCGGAAGCATATGCACATAACGGAATTTGTATTTTTGCGGGCATTCTTTGTACATGCCCAATTTAGAATAAGAAAAAGACAAATTTTTAGCCATCTGATACCCCGTCTGTATTGTTATTAGAATTCTAGCATTTTTCCCCGAAAAGGCATACTTTTTTTTATCTTAATTTTACAGGCGGCACCCCGGCCGCTTAACCCCTCTTTCAGATTAATGCCCCAAACCCGCGCATCCGCCCCTTAACAAACGGTTAGGGAGCAACAAAACAGGCTTTCGCAACGCGCCGAAAGCCTGCAAGTTTGATATTACGCCGACAACTGCCACTTTTCTACTTTTTCTCTATAGAAAATCCCTTTACCACGGGGCGGCCTTTCCCCGAAGACGCCGGCTCTTGCGAAGCGGTAGAAGGGGCAGGCTGGTCTTGATATTGAGCAAAACCGCGAACTACTTTATGAGAGCTCTCAACAGGCGCGCTTTTCTCCGCGGCGGCAGCCGCCGCTTCCACCTGATTGGGAATTAAAATCTGCGGGCGGATGTATTCCAAAAATTTAGACGTATAAGGAAGCGCGTCTAATTTGGCGGCCAGCAGATTTAAGGACTGGTTGTAAAGCGACGGATACAAATTTAATAAATCTACCAAATCGCTTACACACTGGGCGGATTCGCGCGAAAGCTTATCCAGCTGAGAAACGAAATAAATCTCCGGTTCCGGCTTGCCGGCGGCGGTTAACATTTTTTGGGATTTAAGCGCTTTTTCCTCCCACTCTCTATACCGCACATCCAAACGGATTAACTGCTGGCGTAAGCCTAAAATCAAACCTTGATATTGTTCCGGCGTGGCTGGATACAGCTGAATTAAACGCGCCCATTCACGGAAAAACCCGGGGAGCAAATCCGGGGCGTCTTCCAACGGGGAAAAGGCGATTAAACCCGGAATGTCTTTATCTTTGGGCGGTAAAAATTTAGCGTTTCTCTCCCGCACCAAAGCGGCGGCCCAGCGCATCCGGTCAGCGGTAACGGTTTCCGTCCATTCTTTTAAAATCAAAGCGTTTTGTTCATTATGCGCTTTAAGTAAAGCCATTTTTTGGGCTTGTTCCAATTCTTTGTTCAACATAATGCCCATTACTTCCTGCTGATGTATATTGTATGCCGCTTTAGAAGAATATAAATCCGTCTTTAAAATGGCTTTAAGCTGCTTGCTGGATACATTATTGACCGCATTTTTAGCAGCCGCTTTTGCGCTGGTCTTTTTGGCTACTTTGGCGGCCTTGTTTACTATGGTTTTTATCGTCTGTTTAGGCGCTTGCGCAAAGCCCGGCGTTCCAAGCAACCCAAGGGCCAATATTGCATATATCGTTTTCTTCATAAGACTTGCTCCTCATAAGTTTGCTTATAATTTCAGATTTTTTGAATATAATAAATTTCTTTTCAGATACGCCAGTAAAAAAAAGACCTATTTCTTTAAACGTAAAATTTTTTTCTAGGACCTTTTTTCTCTCTCCCCGTCTAAGAAAATATAAATAAGTTTAAAAAATACGCAAAATAAAAACTAAAAATTCTCTTTGTCTTTTTCTCTTTGTCTTTAAAAAAGGAAGAAAACCCCATTAAACTCTTTAATTTCATTTTGTATGTTTGTTTATTTTTTTGTAGAATATGTAAAGAAAATGTTAACGCCCCCATAGCTCAATGGATAGAGCACCTGCCTTCTAAGCAGGGGATATAGGTTCGATTCCTATTGGGGGTAAATTTTGTATAGTGCACGCTGACAGCTTTATTGGCTGCCGGCATTTTTTTTGGATTGATTAAGCCATTTTGCAGGGAATCATTAAAAAATGTATTCTAAGCAGGCCGCGCGGAAAGGCTCCGCCGGCTTTTTATTTATCCTCGGCCCCGCTTTTGCCAAAGGGAAAGAAGTTCCCTTCCCTGTTAAAAGCCCTAGTTAAAAATGGGGTCTTTTGACCCTGGTTTTATTTACAACTAAAAATTATCATAAGAAAAAGGAGCCCCTCATGCTAAAAAAATATTTTTCTTTTTTCTTATTAACTTTCTTGATGCTAAGCGCTTTCTGCGCCTATGCCCTGCCTACCGCGCCACTGGTAGGCTATAAACAGGACATGGACTCTTTCTTAACATCCAAATTGGTCAACAATGAGCCCATTACTTATTGCATCTATTTAGGCAAGCCCGCGCTGGAGTTTACCAACCCGCAAGATTTTGACGACACCTTTAAACTGGCTGTTAAATTGTGGATGGTGCACACATCCCAACTAATCCGTTTGACAGGACAAGAAAAAGGAATGGCCCCCGTTTTAGCCGTATTGGAAAAGGACCCTAATTTACAGTTATTGCCTGAGTGTGATTTTTCCAGATATCCGGCAGAAAGCCTGAAATTTTTGGATTTTCCGCCCTCCGGCAAAAAAGTGCCCACTGCGGATTTGTCCGTATTTGTGGAAGACAGTTTTTTCTCACATCTAAGGGGAGAAAAAGAATTAGAGGCGTTCTTTTCTTACCAAAGCCACCCGCACATTGTCATTCCCGCTTCATATTATCGGGTAAATCCCTCTAACATAAAAATGTTTGGGGATAAAGCCCAGCAATTTATTTCTTTGCGCAAACAAATTTTAGCCACCCCCAATCACGATGTTAAACAAATAAACACTTTGCTTATTGAGTTAATGAAAGTATTGTATGAATCAGTAGACTATAACCCTCACAGCATTCTGTATGCTTTACAGCACGAACTGGGCCATGCTTTCGGGCTGGCTGATCAAAGGGCTTCCGCCGATAACGGAGATTTAATCCACGGGACGATAAACCCCCGCTCCGGCATTATGGATAATTTTACCACCTATCTGACATGCGACGACGCGGACGGCCTCGTTTTATTACTTCACGAAGCGCTGAACTTAAACCACGAACATTTTTCTTCCCTCTGCCGGGACGGTGTCAAATTTATTGGCGGGAAAGAGGAACTTTCCACACCTAAAAAGCGCGTCATCCGCGCGGGGGCCAACACGCTGGCCCGCACTTACTATCCGCAGACCGCCGACGACGGAGTGTATTTACTGGAAGACAGCAAATACGTAAGCACCTATACGGACGAAGACACCAAAAAGATTTACTATTTATTTGACTTTTCCCGCATGCCTAAAGGGGTGGGCGGTTTTCAAAGCCAAAAAGGACATATGAAAATGCTGGACATAAACAATAATCCAGAAAAACGCGTGCCGGTGGGGGAACATTTCTCCCAACTTACCTTAGGCCCCGGCCCCGCGCACAAACAAATTTTAAAAGAAAAATACGACGACAGCGGCAACCTGCTCTCTTACACGCTGGAAATATATGATGAAGAAGTGTTAACGGAAACCCGCACCAAAACCTTTTAAACGCCGCTGGCCGCATTTTAACTTCCGCCCCGGGCACATACGACGGCCCGGGGCGGAATTTTGTATAATAATTAAAAGCTTTTTTATTTAATACAGGAGATGAAGCTATGGCTTGCAAAACCAAGTGTGTTTGTTCCCAGCTGCAACAGCACCGCTGCAAATTTCAGCCCGTGCTGCCCAATATCTTAAAGAAAGGACCGGCCAGCGTAAAAGCCAAAACCGGCAAAGCCACCAAAAGCGTGGCGGACCAGGCCGCCGTTAAAAGAATTTTCCCCAATACCTACGGCCTTCCGGAAATTTCCTTTGTAAAAGGCGCTAACGCGGCCGCCTGCAAAAAAGCCGTACGCGTAGGCGTGGTATTATCCGGCGGGCAGGCTCCCGGAGGGCACAACGTCATTGCAGGCCTTTTGGACGGGCTTAAAAAAGCCAATTCCCGCAACAAACTGTTTGGGTTCTTAGGCGGCCCCAGCGGTATTGTGGAAAATAAATTTGTGGAAATCACCCCCGCTTTAATGAAAGACTACCGCAACACCGGCGGGTTTGACTTAATCCAATCCGGCCGCACCAAAATTGAAACGGATGAACAATTACAGGCCGCTAAAGACAATTTAATTAAAAACAAAATGGACGCTTTGGTGGTAGTGGGGGGGGACGACTCCAACACCAACGCCTGCGTCATTGCCGAATATTTAAAACAACAAGGGGTGGACATCAGCGTAATCGGCGTACCCAAGACCATTGACGGAGACCTGAAAAACGCGCAAATTGAAACTTCTTTCGGTTTTGACACCGCCACCAAAATTTACGCTGAAATGGTGGGAAACATCTGCCGCGACGTAAACTCCGCCCGCAAATACTGGCACTTTATCCGCTTAATGGGCAGAAGCGCGTCCCACATCGCGTTGGAAGTGGCGCTTAAAACCCAGCCCAACGCCGTACTGATTGGTGAAGAAGTGCTGGCCAAAAAGATGACTTTGGCCCAAGTGGTGGATTATTTGGCCAAAATCATTGCCGCGCGCGCCAAACAAGGCAAAAACTTCGGTGTGTGCTTGGTTCCGGAAGGGTTGATTGAATTTATCCCGGAAATGAAGGAACTGATTGCCGCTTTGAACGACTTGCTTTCCGACAATGAAGCCGAACTGGCTAAAATGAACACCATTTCCGAAAAGAAAGATTTCATTATCTCCAAGCTGCCGGCCAAGCTGGCGGATTTGATGAAATCCCTCCCCGCCGGCATCGCCAGCCAGCTCATGCTGGACCGCGACCCGCACGGCAACGTACAGGTTTCCTTAATTGAAACGGAAAAATTATTGGTGGAAATGCTGCGCGTAAAATTGGCGGACATGAAAAAAGCCGGTAAATACAACGGCAAATTTTCCGCCATTACGCATTTCTTCGGGTATGAAGGCCGCTGCGGCGTGCCCTCTTCCTTTGATGCCAACTACACCTACGCCCTGGGCTATAACGCCGCTGTATTGGCTTTGAACAAATGCTCCGGCTATTTGTCTTCCGTACGCAAGCTGACCAAAAAGCCCCAGGATTGGGAATGCGGCGGTATTCCGCTTACCATGATGATGAACATTGAACGCCGCAAAGGGAAAGAAAAACCCGTTATTCGCAAGGCATTGGTGGAATTAAAAGGGGAACCCTTCAAATTCTTAACCAAAAACCGCGAAGCGTGGGCAGTAAGCGAATCCTATGTATTCCCCGGCCCCATCCAGTTCTTTGGGCCCGCCGAGGTAACGGACATGACCACCATCACCTTACTGTTTGAACAAGGCAAAAAACGCAAATAAGCTTTATTTGCACCTAAAACCCGGGCCCCAAAAGCCCGGGTTTTTTATGCCGTACGCCACGGGCAAGAATTTTATAAAATATACCTGTTAAAAAACACGCTTCATGCACGCAACCAGATACAACCTCTGAGGGGGGCAGCGCAATTTATGGGTTTACACCGGGTAAAAACGTTGCTTTCCGGAAGCGGCGGGTAACAAAACAACATAAATTCACTCCATATTATTTTTATGAGAACAGAACAAGTAAAAGAATTCTTAAAACAACACGGCTTTTTAGACCGCTATATTCAAAACCCCACTTCCAGCGCCACGGTGGAGCTGGCCGCACAGGCTATCGGTTGTGAACCGGGCCGCATAGCCAAAACATTGGGTTTTGTAACCAGGCAAGGCCCTTTGGTGGTGGTGGCCTGCGGAACGGCAAAGGTGGATAACGCCAAATACAAGGCGGTTTTCCATGAAAAAGCCCGCTTTATGAAGTTTGACGAGGTGGAACCCTTAACCGGACACCCGGTAGGAGGCGTTTGCCCGTTTGCGCTTAACCCGCAGGTAAAAGTTTATTTAGACGCCAGCCTAAAAGCCTTTGACCCCGTTTACCCCGCCGCCGGCGCGCCGGATAATGCAGTTAAGCTTTCTTTGCAGGAATTGCAAACCCTAACAAACGGGGCGTGGATAGACGTTTGCAAATAATATTGCCTATTTAACTTGTTTTTGATATAGTAATAAAAAATTATTTAAAGGAGGAGTTATGAATTATTTGTTAGACCCAATCCGTAAACATTATATTGATTTCAACGGCCGGGCCAACCGCACACAGTTCTGGCTATGGGCGCTGTGGCTGGCCGGTATTTCAATTGCTTTGCAAATCTTAGTATTCATAGGCGCTATGATGGACTCTGGCTTTCTTAGCGGGCTGTTTTCTTTAGTTTTGATTTTGTTTGGTTTGGGCACTATCCTTCCCGGGCTGGCCATTACCGCGCGCCGCTTGCACGATATTGACCGTTCCGCTTGGTGGATTCTTATTGCTTTAGTCCCTTTTATTGGAGCCATCGTCTTGCTTATTTTTGAACTGCTTCCCGGCACACCGGGGGAAAACCGTTTTGGGCAAATTCCCCAATAAAAACAAAAAACTACAACCCCGGCGCAAGCCGGGGTTTTTTATAACTACTGCTCACAATAAACCCCGGGCGTAAGCCCGAGGGATGGAGTGTGTATCCCCAAATCTTCATATTTAGTACCATCTCAATATGGAACTTACCAAATTAAGTCACTGCGTTTATCACTGCCGAT
>NZ_CASEZB010000034.1:0-40645 GCF_949292495.1 Candidatus Avelusimicrobium aviculae | reverse complement strand
GATACTTTGTATCCACGGTAGGGATAAACGAAGAACAAATACGAAAATATATAGATATGCAGGGAAAAGAAGATTTGGGGCGAACAATGAAATTGTTCGTATAGAAAGAAACCCCGGGCGTAAGCCCGGGGAGTTTCATTTTTTCGCACTGCCAGCATTTGCAGCATTCATATAACAGCGGGGGGAACCCCCCGGTTAAAGGGTATTGGAGTAAGGCGGAAAGTGAGAAAAAATCAGTTGCCTCACGAATAAAAACAAGGTTTGTCCGGCCCCTTGCTACAAAATAAAAAAATTGCTATACTATTTATGTAGTGATAAGGGCCTGTAGCTCAGCTGGGAGAGCGCCTGCATGGCATGCAGGAGGTCGCAAGTTCGATCCTTGTCAGGTCCACCATTTTATAAATACATCAGCCGCTTTTTATAAAGCGGCTTTTTTATGCCTTAAAACAGTCCCGCTGTACAAATCTAGACGACCTCATTTTCCCCAGGTAATAAAATAACATAAAACAGCAAACACCAGCCCCAAACCGCTGACCTGGAATTCTTCAACCTCTTAACAATGCCGCCCTTAAGTGAAAAATATTTTTGCACCACACATGCATCTGTATACAATTGAAACACAAAACTGTGTCTGTTGAAAAAATATTATTAACACCCTTGCGAAAACAGAAAATCATTTAAACGAATCTAAAAATAATCCTATAAACAACACAAAATGGGCTGCCCGTCTTATTCGGGCAGCCGTTCTCTTGCATATTGTCCCATTCATTTGCTGAAATAAGAAAACCATCTAACAAATTGCTTCTCTATCATTTAGAGTAAAACTTTAAAAACCGGCTCTTTGGTTAATGCCTCGTTATTTTAGGCTTTTTCATCACCGATATACTCCTCCACAATACCCCAAACAAAGATTACGTATAAACGCGCTAGATATACCAGCCACAAACCAGCATGCGTTTCTATAATTACGCGGTTTAATCTATATGGGATAATATTTGGGAAATAATATCCTGCGTATATATGTAAGGGAATATGTGGGCCTTTTTAAAAGCTACTGTATTTAAATCCCAACCTTTGGCCACCAAATCGCTAGGTATATACGCATGCAAGCCTTTCATAGGGGTATTGATAACATGAATAGTAACAGGCAAATGAACAAGTGCATCCAGTAACCCGCTGCGCACAGCTATAATATGCTTAGATAGGGAGGCTAAATAAATAGCCTCATCTACACTTAAGGGAGAAGAGACCATACCAGGGACAATATTTTGCATATCGGACTTGGCGGTATTCAAAAAAATGCTCCAGCCTTTTTCTTTTAAATTTTTGACCAACTCAAACACTTCTTTTTTGTGAAGAGAGCGGCAGGAATTTGCTTCCGGAGCAAGAAATATCAGCCTTTCCAGATTTAAATGTAAATCTCCAATTACTTGATGCACTTTCCTTCTTAATGTTTCAGAAAAACGCACTGGATTAAGTTCTAACTCTGAAGGAGCCAAACCGACTTCTTGTGACAGTGAATCAAAGAAATTTCCCTGTCCCTTTAGCAACTTTTTCCAGCTATCAATAAAAAAGGAACTGGTATAAAGTATTGTGCAGGGTATTCCCTCAAAAACAAAATGTTTATCAACAACTTCGCTAATGACTTTATCAATTTTTATAGTTTTAGCCTGCGGAATTAGCAACCGGAACAATGCAAAATGGTATTTTCTATCTGTCACGAACACTGGTTTTTGCACGTTATCTCTCTTCATCATAGCTAAAAGGAAACAAGACAAAAAGAGATACAATTCCCCTAAGTTAGAATTAAGTAAATAAATATGATCAGCTCCTGTCAGCTGAAAGCGATATTTATTTAACATAGAAGACAACAAACTACTGCGTAAAACTTCTTTTGAAAGAACAGAATAGGTTTTATATCCCGCCTGTTTTCCCCACTCCCATATGGGGCAGGAGGCTATATAAAATTTTTTCATCCGCTTACCGCGGGGCGGATCTAAGCGTTTTTCAATACCAAACAAGCCGCCCAACCAAACCTCTTTACGTACTTCTTCCCCAGCAAAACGCCCTAAAAAACATGTATAAAAATTAATCCCTAAAAACTGGCAGCTTTTATAGCAATGAAAAGACAATCGTTCTCTCATAAGGAATACCCTAAAACAGATCTAAAAAGCCCGATGCGACAATTTGCTCAGCAAGCCATTGTGGTTTAAATCCCATGCAATGGTTAGGTCCCAAATTTCCAGGGCAAGTTTTCCACCAGGTGTTTCCTTCCAGCCATTCGCATACTTCCATATTGCATGGACGATACACCAAGTTTAGATTCTCCGCGTGTCCCTTTACTTGAGCAGAAGTACACCCAAATAAAACAACGGAGGGCTTCCCGGAAAAGAAATGCCGCAAATGGACAAACCCGCTATCATTATCTAAATGGCAATAACTATACCCCAACAAACTGATGAGCTCAGAGAATGAGGTTTTTCCTGCTAAGCATAAATCTACCCCGTCCAAATGATGAGGAAAACCTCCCAACTGAACAACATATAGAGACGGATACTTCTTCTTTAGCAACCGTAATACTTCCGGCCAATGTTGATATAAACGTATATTTTGCAATTTGCTGGGGTTATTCTGATCTACAGAATAGCCGACGGTTATAAAAGGCCTTGTCTGCAAATTCCAACGTTTAAGCATATTCTGACTTTCAAGCGGAAGCTGTAAAAAACGGGGGGGGACATTAGATAAATTCAACAAGTCCGGAGTATCCATGGCTTGAAGCATTGTTTTTTTATTCAGCACACACCAGTACTGGGCCCTAAACATATTATCTACAGATAAATAAGCCTCATGAGCCTTATTCCATTGCCGGGCTTTGGCTATATAAGAAGAAAGAGCCGGAGCTAAAACATCCAACTTATGCTGATTGCTAACAAAAAAGACGGGAAACTGCACACTAAGCTGAATAACAATATCATAAAGAAGCCGGTTTTTAAACTGATGCATAGGAAAAACCTGCCAACGCAAACCGGCAGCGCCCAGCAACACTGCTATATCAGACGGTTTTTGGGAGGAGAATACATCTACAACTACCGGTGCATTTGTGTGGGCCAATAATACGTGGATATACCGAATTGCCGTTACTATATCTCCTATTCCACCGCTTAGTACTAAGGCAACCGATAGACGTTTTTTATCCTCCTTTTTAAAAAAATAATGCCCATAATCAAGAAGATATCTCCCGCAAAAAATGCTCGAGGCCGCCAACATTTTAGAAAACAAACAGAAGCCACCCGCTTTGGGATATTTTTTAGGCCAGCGCTGCAGTCTCACGCGCATAAATTCCAAATAAGAGCAATTAGGCATACACCATTAAACACCCATTTTTAATAAATCATGCACATGTACAACGCCCAACGGTTTGCACTCTTGCGTCACAAACAAACTGGTTATTTTTTTGGCATTCATAATATGTAATGCCTCAGCAGCTAAAGTATCCGGCGCTACTTGCTGCGGATTTAATGTCATCAGTTCTTTGCCGACGGATTCAAATAACGCCGGTGAGGCTTTACGACGCAAGTCCCCATCCGTAAACACACCCACCAATTTGCCTTCTCCGTCCACAAACCCAACGCATCCCAAACGTTTCTGGCTCATTTCCACTACAATTTGGCTAAACCCCGCCTCTTGTGGAAGAATAGGCATGTCTTTTCCGCTGTGCATCACCATTTTGACAGTTTGTAAAATGGCCCCCAGCTTCCCTCCCGGATGGCGAAGCCGAAAATCTTGTTTTGTGAATTGTTTGCGGGTCATCAAGGCCACTGTTAAAATATCCCCCAACACCAGCGTGGCCGTAGTAGAGGAAGTGGGGGCCAAACCCAACGGATCTGCTTCTGGCATATTAGGAAGAGGCAGCAAATAATCAGCATACTTCGCCAAGGTGCTGGAAGGATTTTTGGTAATCCCCACCAACGGGATAGCAAAACGTTTGCAGTAATTTAAAATATCAGCCAGTTCTTTAGATTCTCCGCTGTTAGAAATGGCAATCACCACGTCCCCCTCGCTAATCATGCCTAAATCCCCGTGGCTGGCCTCCGCCGGATGCACAAAAAGAGCCGGTGATCCCGTGGAAGATAAAGAAGCCACCACTTTTCTAGCTATAATGCCGGACTTGCCCATCCCGGTGAAAATAATTCGCCCCGGCGCATTTTGCAATAAATCAAGCACATTAGAAAGAACAGAATCCCCTAGCAAAACTTCTAACTGTTTTAAACTGTTTATTTCTTTTTCAATCGTGCATTTACACGCATTTTTATCAATATCTTTTAGCATATATCAAACTCATTTCTAATGTGTGGATTAATAATCCTCATGTATTTGGTAATCAACGTGCAGGGCTTCATCGCGCTTTTTACAACAAGCATACGCACAAACCAGACCGCTGGGTTTATCATCATTAACCAAAATTCTTTCCCCCACCGGGACATTGCCTATCAGTTGATTGTAACGCAGGCCGTGGCGGGCTAGAAATTTTTTCAGTTTAGGCAAGTCTGCCTCTGTGCGTGCGGTAAGTAAAATAACGGTATCCCTCTTTGGTAAAGAGTCAAAAAAAGCGCGCACCCCCGGCAAAAGAGTGTCCTCCCCGTCTAATTTATAACCGTTATGCTTCACCAAGGTGCCGTCTACATCTAAAATCCAAGTATGTGCCAAAGGGGATAAATGCAACATTATAAAACCTCCCCCAGTTTAATCAATCCATTATAAAAGGCGGCACAAATTGAATCATAATCTTCCCAGGCATATGTAGTGAGAGAAAGCCAAATAATTCCGTGCAACAGCTTTATTTTTTCTCTGCTTACTTCTGGAAGCAAATCAAAAAAGCATTCTTCCATATTCTCCCAATTATTTGGCTTAATAAAGAGTTCCACCTCTTTTTCACGAATATCCAAAGTAAATTTTTTACGGTTAAACATATCGTAATTTCCACTAATGGAGTAATATAGTTTGGCCCAATCATAATCGGCGTCTCCATAAAGTTTACTGTGTCCAAAATAACCCCTAGGATCTATCAACACCGCGCGCATATCAAAAGTGTCAAACATTAAGTTGGAAAAAGTGCAATCTCCATGTATTAACCGGAACTCAGCAGGAAGATATCTTTCTACAGAACGGATAAGTTCTTCTTTATTAAAAAAGATATTTTTGTAATATTGTCCGTTGATCTTAATAAATTCCTGTTCAGAGAAAGGGATTAAACCCTTTACCTTCTCCAAGCGGGAAAAAGTTTTATCAATGTAGTTTTCTTGCACATCTTGTATGTTAACCGGTTGGGCCGGCTCTAAATCATGCAACTGGCGCAAGGCCGAGACCAACTTTTCTAAAATTTCTGTTTTCTGGCTTTTGGTTAAACAGTCATACTCAAAAATATTCTTACCGCGGACGCGTTTCATCGTTAAAGGCTCGTAGCTATAAATTTGCGGGATATGCTCAAACCCTAATTGTTTCACATGCTTGTACCAAGATATTTCATCTACTGCTATTTTTTTCCCTTGTTCCGTAATTCCAGTTTTAATAACCACATCCCCTTCAAATTTCATGGAATTAAAAGGCCGGCACCGATGGGATACATCATTATTATCCGCGTAGGCTAACAATGTGCCTATTTCTTTAGAACCATATAAATCCAATCTCTGAAATGAAATAGGCTGGGTTTGCAGCCAATCCACAAAAGCCCCTTCTTGAGGGACCCCTGCCAATAAAGACTTGTTTTCAAAAACAAATAAACCAGCCACTCCATTCTCTTTAGACGGCGTTTTAATAAATTTGCCGTCCACATAAGACCAACGACATTCAAAATCTTTTGAAATACCAATATAATTACCAGGTTTGGAGGGAATTTGGAACGAAGGAGACAATATTAAATCACACCATACCAGCATAAAAGGCTCCTGTTCCCCGTAAGAGGATATAGCCTCTCTAATCCCGCTGGCAGTACCTTTTCTATTAGCTTTTATAATTTTAAAACGGTATTGGCTGGCAAAAGTATTTAGATATTTTTCTAACACCTCTGTTTTATAATCCGCAATAATAGTAAAGTCTGCCTCTTTAAATTTTTCAAAGGCATAAAAAATAATAGGTAAATTGTTTACAGGAACCAAACATTTAGGCTTATTGCGAGTTAGCCCCTCTAAGCGGGTTCCTTTTCCACCAGCTTGAATAATAATATGCATACACGCTCCTAATTCTAATCCTTATTCCCGCTCAATATCACTCTAATAAAGATTTGAAAAATCAAACATATAATATTTACTCCCAATGCCTGCTATACTTTAAATAAAGACAGCTGGAAGTAAACGGGCCCCGATAGGGGAGAATTTCCCTGCCTTGCCCCCTTCTGACATACTAATGCGTATATTTCCCTTGTTGACTAAAAAACAAAAGTTCTTCATCGCTGTACACTCGGCAAGCAAATTCCTCTTTTCTTTTTTGTTTAATCTGCGGTAATAATTTCAAACATTGGTATATAGCCTTAAAATGAGGCCTCAGCAACAACCAACAAAAGTGCCTGAGTAACAATTTTTTGGAATGAATATTTTTCCATACAAACAAAATACGGTTACGCTTGGATAAATATTTGGTATAAGAACTTTTCTTACTATTGATTGTCCCCCCGCATTTATGATGGGGTGCCGTATTAGGCGCATATAAAATCCGCCAGCCGCGTTTTAAACCGCGATACGCTAAGTCCGTCTCCTCTAACAAATACGGCTCAAACAGTAAATCATACCCCCCTAACTGGTCAAATTTTTTCCGGTTGCAAGCAAAATAGGCGCCCTGTACCCCCCAAGAAAAATAGGGCCCGCTCGGAGGCAAATTTTGGTTATACACATTTCCTGTAAAACGCGGATAACCGTTTCTCCATTGAAACAACTTTACTCCATCCAATTGTTCTTCGGTCCCCTCTACCGTAGGATAAGCGCAGTAACCACAACAAGAAACACAGAACACATCTTCTAAAAAGTATTGACTCAACGTATCAAAAAACTGCTCTTCTAAAAAAACATCGTTATCTAAAAAAACAATCCAGTCTCCCGGCGTATGCGTTACCCCCCAATTGCGGGCGGAACACACTCCCCGTTGTGGATTTGCAACCACCTGCACCGACGGAAACAGCGGGGGAAGAGCTGTTAGCGTATTATCAGTAGAATTGTCATCAACTACTGTTACCATTACTTCATGCGCAGAATTTTGCGCCGCTCTTACTACAGTTGGCAAGCATTCTTTTAAATGATGCAGCCCATTTTTAGAAGGGATAACAACGGCCAGTTTCATACTCTTCCTATAAAAATAACTCTTTCTGGGTTAAACTGAAGGAGCTCTTAAACAAATGAGCGCTGTCTCTGCGTAAGACGCAGTCGCTAATAAGTTGTTAAAAATAGAGCCTCCCTATTAAAACAACAATTTTTAAACTATTTATAAGTTATTGTATTTTATCATAAAACCAATAGCAGAAACCACTTCATCCCCACGTTATACAAGGGCTACTTTTTAACCTTGCAATCAAACTTTCCCTTCTAAAAACCAGGCTGTTTCATTAGAGAGATTAATAAATATTTTTAAGTATATTTTTAAAACGGATATACTTCCTCCAAATCATTAGAATCCAATATATACAAACCAGCCATAACCCTTGTCAAAACAATAAAGTCCTTCTCATTAAAGTCATGTAATATAACTAATTATAATTATTATTTTAACAATTTGACAAACCACATTGCCAGACAATCCCCCATTAGGCAATACAATAAGCCAAAAATATCTTGCACCCTATCATTCAAAACACAGGATAGAAAAGCCGTTGCTAAAAAGATAATCCAAACACATCTGGCCCCTCCATGCGGCCTAATATGTGTAAAAGAAGGCACTCCCCTAAAAATACGGCGGGCCCTTCCTGCCATTACATTTTATATACTGGTTATATGTTTTATAAAGATCTATTTACCCGGCGGCTTATCCTAATCACTTTATTTTTGCGTCTAGCCGTACTGGGATATGTTTTGTTTTTAAATCCGCTGGGGACGGCACTCTTTACTTTTCCGGACTCGCTGAACTATACCCACCCGGCCCACACCCTGCTGGAACAAGGCTCCCTGCTGGAGGCCTACACCAACCGCCCGCTAACTTTCCGCACGCCGGGCTACCCGGTGTTTTTGGCAATCATTTGGGGCGTGTTTGGCCAAAGCAACGCGGCTGTTGCTTTTTGGCAAATCCTTTTATCTACGGCGTTAATTGCTTTGTCTTACCAAGCGGCGCGCAGCTTTTTATCCCAAACGGCGGCAAGGACGGCGGCGCTGCTCTGCGCGGTAAGCACGGTATATTGGGCTTATTCTTTTGCCTATTTGTCTGATGTTTTATTTGCTTTTTTAATTACTGCCTACCTCTTGGCGGCGCTTTTATACATACAAAAACCTACAATGTCTTTTCTGTTGTGGGCAAGCCTCTTGTTAACTGCGGCCGTTTTTGTGCGCCCGGTGGCTTATAACATGTTGTTTATCAGTTTGCTTTTGCTTATTCTAAAACACCGCAAAGACGGAGTAAAAAAAATAGGGAAAACCGCCGCCGCGCTGGTGTTGCCCTTTTTGCTCTTTACCGGGGCCTGGCAGATACGTAATTGGAAGCAAACCGGCTATGCGGGTTTTCATTCTTCCGCCGCCTACAATTTGTATTATTGGAATTTAGACAGCGTGGCCCGCGCACATCATCTGCCGGCACAGGAAGGCTCACGCTTGCTTAGCCAGGCTCTCCCTCCGGATTTTAACGACTGGCCTCTTTCCCAACAAGATAATTGGTTCAAACAACAGGCCCAACCGATGATTCTAAAATACTGGCCGGAAAAACTGCTGCGCGCCCCATACTGGCTGGCCAAAACATTGTTTGGGGGTTCTTATACTCAGCTTTCCCGCCTGTTTTTTGGCCGCCCGCTCTTAACAGAGGAAGAATTCTCTTATCAATTAAATAAAACCGGCCCTATCCCTGCCAAACACTTGCGCCGCTTATCAGACTGGCTGCTATTGGGATTATGCCTCTTGCAAACCCTGCTTACGGCCGGGCTGGCCTTTGCGGGAGCATGCCTGATTTGGAAAGACAAAACGAAACGAAACCACTTGGTATTTATAGGAATTTATATTTTGTATTTTTGGGGAATATCTTCTACTTTCTTTGGAGCGGGCGGGAGATACCGGGCCCCTTTTGAAAGCGCGCTTTGCGTACTGGGCGGGGCCGCCGCCGCTGCGCTATGGAAAAAATTAACACGCCGCAAAAAACCGGCGCGTTAAATACCTAAAGACAAACTGTCCACTAAGAAAGAAGGGAGTTTCGCCGCTTGCATTTTACGCTGGGTGGGGTGGTAGTCATATTCTTGGCGCAGAAACCGGAATGTTTCTTTTTCCGTGTCCCAAATACCAAAAGAGGCGCGCGGATTATTATCCCGCGGTTTGCCTACGGAACCCGGATTAATGATATAACGCATATCATCGTCCAGCTTAACCAAAAAGTCATCGCTGCGGTTTAAAAAAACGCCGCATTCCTGTTCATTTCCGCGTATATAAAACGGCAAGTGGGTATGCCCCACAAAGCAGATTTTTCCCTTCCACAAATGGTAATTCACTTTAAACTGCATGCAGCTGGAAAAATATTCTTTAATAGGGTCTAGCGGGGTGCCATGCACCACGGTAAAATTTTCCCCTTCAAACGAATGCGGCAATTTGGAAACAAAACGCACGGAGTTTTCACTCATTTCGTTTCGGCTGTAATCCAAAGAAATGGCCGCTTCCCGGTTAAAGAAACTTTCCAACTCCGGCAGAATAAAAACCGCGTCATGATTGCCCATTACGCTTATGGTGTTTTTTAACGCGGACACCCGCTGCACGCAGGCTTCCGGGTCCGGCCCGTAGCCAATCAAATCCCCGCAAACGATAAAGTGAGACACGCCCTCTTTGCGCAGGCGTTCCAAACAGGCTTCCAGCGCTTCAAAATTGCCATGTACGTCCGAAAAAACCCCGTATAACACTTATGCCTCCGCCAAGGATTCTATTTCTTCTTTCTTTTGCATACCGGCAACGGAGCGGTCTTCCAAGTTAACGGACATTACTTTAGACACGCCGCTTTCTTCCATGGTAATTCCATAAAGCATGCGGGCTGATTCCATGGTGCGTTTATTGTGCGTTACCACGATAAACTGCGTGGTTTTGGAGAATTCTTTAATTAAGTTTACGTAACGCTCCACATTGGCTTCGTCCAAAGCAGCGTCCGCCTCGTCCATAATACAGAAAGGGGACGGGTTGTGCGTAAAGAACGCAAACAATAAAGACAAAGCCGTAAGGGTTTTCTCCCCGCCGGACATGGAGGAAATATTTAATAATTTTTTACCTGGCGGCTGGGCGTAAATTTCTATCCCCGTTTCCAGCAGGTTTTCAGGCTGGGTAAGCACCAAATCGCACTCCCCGCCGCGGAAAAGCGTTTGATAAATGTTCTTAAAGTGCATGCGCACCTGCTCAAACGTGTATTTGAAATTTTCCCGCGTGGTTTGGTTGATTTTATTAATGGCGGATTTCAAATCTTTTTTAGCGCCTTCCAAATCCCCTATTTGGGTTTTTAAGAAGGTGTGCCGCTCGGTCAGCGCGTCGTATTCTTCCGGCGCGGTCATGTTTACGGCGCCCATGTTTTCAATGCGTTTTCTCATCATTTTCACGCGGTCATAATCCACCGGTTTATCCCCAAAATTCATGGAGGCTTCTTCCGGCGTGATGTTCCAGCTTTCAAACAAATTGTTTACCACCGTGGTGCGCTGGCGGCGCGCGTTGGAAAGGGCATTTTCCAAATCGTTCTTTTTAATTTGCAAATCAGAAACTTGTTTTTTGCTGGCGTTAAGCGCGGCCGTTTTTTCATCGAATTCTTTTTTCAGGGCTTCCAGTTCCCCGCGCAGTTTGTGCTCGTCCAGCTCCAGGCGGGCCAGGTTGTCCCGCTCGGCGGATAATTTGCCTTGTGTAGCCAGTTTTTCATCCGCCAGGCTTTTTAAACGCGCGTTGGAAGAGGCAATCTGTTCATTGCGTTTGCCCTCATTATCCAACAAAGAGCGGTATTCAAAATCCGTAGATTTTAAATCCAGCTCCACATTGTTTTTCTTTATTTTAATTTCATATAAAGAAGTGCTCAGCGCGTTAATTTGGGCTTTCAGCTTTTCGGTTTCTTTTTGTAATTCTTCCTTGCGCTGGGCCGCCCGCTGCACCAGGGAGGCTTGGTCTTGCTGTTGTTTTTTAAGTTCTTCCAAATTTTGTTTTAAATCCTGCGCGGAGCGGCGGCGGTTTTCCAGCCGCAGCGTAATTTCCTGCTTGCGCGCGGCGGAACGGGCCAACTGTTCCTGCACGCGGCGAAGCTCATTTTCTTTGTTGGAAAGTTCATTGCGTACGGAATTTTGCGCAATAGCCTCTTCCTGGTATTTTACGCGCTGGGCGCGCAGGGCTTCCTCCGCCTTGGAAAGCAAATCATAATTGGAAATAATTTCTTTGGATAAAGAGTCCTCTTCCTGGGCGCGGGAAGACTCTTCCCGCTTTACGGCTTCTTCTTCCCCCCAATAGGCTTCCGGCGCCTTTACGCCGCTGGCGCCCGCCGCCAAAAAGAAAGCGCCTTGCACTTCCCCTTCAGCCGGGCAGTTGTATCCGCCAATAATATAATTAATCAAACCTTCCAATTCCGGCGCGTAAGAAAGCTGTTTTTTCAGTTCTCCGTCCTGACCGGCGGCTTGCGGCACGGCGGAAAGCACAATAAATTTAGCGCGCGCTTTGCCGTGTTCTTTCAGTTTTTCTATCGCCTGGCGGGCGCTGGGTAAATCGTCGCACAACACAGCGTCCAAATATTTTCCAAAGGCGTCTTCCACCGCCACGCTTAAAGAGGGCGGATATTTTAACGCCTTTCTTAACGTGCCTTTAATACCCGGCAACGCGCTTTGCGTAACCAGTTTTACGCCCACCCAGTACGGGTCATTCTTGCCTTGGGTTTGGATCAGCTCCAGCTTGGCCGCCAAGGCCGCGCGGGCGGATTTAACGGCGGAAAGTTTTTCATTCAACGCCGCGCGGGCGGACTGAAGTTCTTTTACTTTGGTTTCATCCGCCGCAATGGCTTCTTTAGCCGCTTGGGCGGCGCGCTGTTTTTCTTCCAAACGAGATTGCACTTCTTTTACGGCCTGTTCCAGCTGGGTTACGCCTTCTTGGGCGCCTTGGCTGTTTTTTTCCAACGTGATTAAGTCTTCATTTTCACGCTGGGCGGAAGACTCTTCCAACGAAATTTTATTGGAAACTTCCATCTGTTTTTGCACCAAACGCATTTGTTCGCCAGAGGCACGCTGGGCGTCCGCGTCGGTTTGGCGCAAGCGCTGTTCCAACTCTTGAGACGCGGCCACCTGTTCATTGTATTTAGTCTGTAAAGGTTCTAATTCTCTGGACACCTGCTCCAACTGTTCTTTTAAGCGGGACAGCGCGGGGGTTAACTCCGCCAAACGGCTTTGCCCGCGCTGGGCTTCCACACCGGAAGCGGCCAGCTGGTTGGAAAGTTCAGCGGTCAAATTATCACAATTTTTGATTGCCCCTTCCAGCAGCCCCACCTGGTATTTGCTGGCGGAAATTTTTTCATTAAAAGCAGCCGCTTCTTTTTGCTTGTGAGTTAAATTTAAGTCCAGCGCGGCGGTTTGACCTTCTTGGGCGGAAATGCGGTTTTCCAAATCCGCCGCTTGGCGCACGACGGGTTCCAAATCGGCGGAAAGCTGGGCGATGGTTTTGTCTGACTCTTTAATAGAGCAAACGGAAATGGCGATTTCGCTTTCTTTTAGTTCTTCGCGGTAGCGTTGGTACAGGCGGGCTTTTTTGGCCTCGCTGTCTAATTTTTTAATTTGTTCTTCTATTAAAGCCACCGTGTCGGCCAAGCGGGCCAAATCCAAATCTACGCGTTCCAAGCGTTTAATACACTCTTCCCTTTTTACTTTATATTTAGACACGCCGGCCACTTCCTCAAACATTTCGCGGCGTTGCTCGGCCGAAGCGGAGAGAACGCTCTCCACGCCGCCCTGGTCAATAATGGCATAACCTTCCCCGCCAATACCGGTATCCAAAAACAAATCGCGTATATCACGCAGGCGGCATTGCACCTTATTTAAATAATATTCACTTTCTCCGGAACGGAAAATTTTGCGGGTAACGGTAATTTCATTAAAATCAAGCGGAAGCTGCCGGGTGGAATTATCAAACACCATACTTACCTGGGCCATATTTAAAGGGGCGCGTTTGGCCGTACCGTTAAAAATAATATCTACCATGGAGGAGGAACGAAGGGATTTCCAGCTCATCTCGCCAATCGCCCAGCGCACGGAATCTATCACGTTGGATTTTCCGCACCCGTTCGGCCCCACTACGCAGGTGATGCCGGGCTCAAAATCCAGGCGGGACTTGTCGGCAAAGGACTTAAAACCGATAATTTCTATTGCTTTTAAATACATAAACTTCCCCTTTAGGCAGATATAGCCTATTATAGCATTTCCCTCTTATTTATAGGCCATTTTCGCCTGTTGTACGCGTACTGGGAAACGCCCCCAAAATGGCTTCGGCGGGGCTTAGACGTAAAAAATTTCTTGCAAAGTATTGATTTTTTTATTAGACTTTTTTCGTAACACTGTTTTTCCTTAAAAAGGAGGATATCTCAAATGGCAGAAAAAGTACTTAAAGTTGGAATGGAACGCGAAGACGGCTTCCTCTATTACATCGACAAAGACGGCGACATCGCCCGCGTGCAGATGGCCAGAGGCGGCAAAAAAGGCGGCAAGCCGAAGAAAGTTGAAAAATGCGGCATCAAAAAAGAAAAAGGATATCTGTATTTCTTAGATAAGAAAGGTGATATCTCTAGAGCTAAAATGGTGAACGCCAAATAAATTTAAAACCCCGCGCAAGCGGGGTTTTTTATTATATGCCAAGCCATAAAAACAGAGCTTGATTTTCACTTTCCGCGGCTTATACTACCAATATATAAGCAGGACGGAGGCCCATCAAATAATCCTTAAATTCTTCCACTTGGTTGTATCCCCCACCCGCGCAAGCGGTTGGTTCCCCGCAGCATATAGCCCGTACGCGTTGACACTTTATTCTTTTTAATGGTTTAATTACTATACGGGGATAACTCGTAACAGACATACGGAGGCATTTTATGGATATCAAAATTACCGCTAAAAATATCAAACTGACGCCTGCTATTAAAGAATTTATCAATACCCGCGTCAGCAAGATTGAAAACTTTTTTGACAATATCGTTTCCGCCCAAGTATTGATTTCCGTGGAAAAGAAAATCAACCAACGCGCGGAAATTATTGTACATACCGGCGCCAAAACCACTTTAACCGCCAGCGCGGTGGAAAGCAACCTCTATAAAGCCATTGACGCGGCCGCCATTAAAGTGGAAGGCCAAGCTAAAAAAGTAAAAAGCAAAGCCAAAGCCCGCAAAGTAGCCAAAAAATCCGTAAAAGAAGTGGCGGAAATCAACCCGTTTGCGGAACACATGATGATTTCCCAGAACGATGTAAAATTCTCCGTCATCAAACAGGTGGAAGTTTCTCCCATGAATCCGGAAGACGCCGCCTATGAAATGGAACGCCTGGGGTATTCTTTCTGGATGTTCCTAGACGAAGATTCCAAACAAATCAACCTGATTTTTAAACGGTTGGACGGAACCTACGGCTTAATTAAACCCATCAAAAAGAAATAAACCGGTATTAGCCGGGAGGCGGAGTTATAGCGGAATTTACCAAATCAGTCACCGTGTCAGAACTGCTCCAGGTTAAACGCCTTAACCTGGAGCTGGTCTGCGGGAAAAGATATATCCACCGGGAAATTACGCACACCAGCGTAAACCGCCCGGGGCTGGCTTTGTGCGGGCATTTGGATAATTTCCGCGCCAATTCCGTTCAAGTATTCGGCCGCGGGGAACACGCTTACTGCCTTCGGGAAAATAAAACCAAATTAAGAAACAACATCACCAAAATGCTTAGCGAGGGCAATGTGCCCTGCGTTATTATGGCGGCGGATTTGGACCCGCTCCCCGCGGTAAAGAAAGCCTGCCTCAGCGCGGACGTTCCCTTGCTTAAGACCACAATGGATTCTTCGGCTTTTATGTCGGAGTTTTCCTTATTTTTGGATGAAAAACTTTCCCCCGTTACGCATATTCACGGGGTACTGGTGGGAGTAAGCGGCATAGGGGTGTTAATCCGCGGCGGGGCGGGCATTGGCAAGAGCGAATGCGCCTTGGAACTCATCAAACGCGGACATATTTTAGTAGCCGATGACGTGGTGGAAGTGCAAGCCCGCTGGGGGCGCTTTTTAGTGGGCTCCTGCCCGGCCATGTTAAAACATTATATGGAAGTGCGCGGGCTGGGTATTATTGACGTGGAACTGTTGTTTGGGGTAGGTTCCACGCTGGATGAAATGAATATTGAGTTGGAAGTGGTCCTCACTCCGCCGCAGAAAAACGGGCTGGACCGGCTGGGCGTAGAACAAAACACCACCACCATTTTAGGGGTAGACGTACCGTCCATGACGCTGCCGGTAACCCCGGGGCGCAACCTGGCGGTGCTGATAGAAGTGGCCGCTTTAAACCAGCGGTTAAAATCACAGGGGATATTCTCGGCCAAAGAATTTAGCCAAAAAATTCTGGACCGCATGAAAAAAACGGCGCAAGAACATGACAAATAAACGCAAACTTTTTATTATTACCGGCATGAGCGGGGCAGGCAAATCCCAAGCGCTTAAAATTTTTGGGGATTTTGGTTTCTATTGCGTAGACAACCTGCCTTTGGCTCTGTTTAGAGATTTTATTAAATACGTTTTGGGGCGCGAAGATTTACAAAACATCGCTCTGGGTATAGACGTGCGTGAGGGGGAAAGCCTAAAAGACATGCCCAAAATGCTGCAAGCGCTGGGCCGCAACGACTTTGCCCCCAAGGTAATTTTTTTAGACGCGGCGGACGAATGCCTCATACGCCGTTTCTCAGAAACCAAGCACAAACACCCCCTTCATAAAAAATTGGCGGCGGCCATCGCCCACGAACGGGAAATCTTGTCCCCCATTCAAATTCTGGCGGACAAAGTAATAGATACGTCTGATTTAAAATTGGGGGAATTAAAAGAAAAACTTTCCATTTTGCTGGAATCCAAAAGGGAAGGAGACATGCAGATTTCCGTGGTGTCTTTTGGTTTTAAACACGGCATTTTAAAAGATTGTGATATCGTGATGGACGTGCGCTTTCTGCCCAACCCGTATTATGTGCCGGAGTTAAAGGAGAAAACCGGGTTGGACAAACCCGTGCAAGACTATATTTTATCTTTCAAAGAAACCAAAGAATTTGCGGAAAAATTTGCGGAACTTATCAAATATTTGATACCAAAATATATAAAGGAAGGAAAAAGCTACCTGACCATAGCCATGGGTTGTACGGGAGGCAAACACCGCAGCGTATTTATGGCCCATGAACTGGCGGAACGGCTCAGAAAAGCCGGGCTTACCGCTTCCGAATTTCACAGGGATATAGGACTTTAACTATGGTAAAAATTATTTTAGTTACCCATGGCAATTTAGCCCAAGAGCTGTTAAACACAACTTCTCAAATCATAGGCAAAACGCCGGAAGATTTTGAAACGTTGTCCATTACGGCGGCCTCTTCGGTGGAAAAAGAATCCTCCAAACTAAAAGACCTGTTAAAAGACAGCCCGGAAGGAGCCGTTATTTTAACCGATATTTTTGGCGGCAGCGCCACCAATATATCCCTTACCGCCAGCAAAGACAACCCTAAATGCAATGTCATTACGGGGTTGAACTTAAGCATGCTGTTAACGGCGGTAAACAACCGCAAAAAACTTTCCGCCAAAGAACTGGCTGAAAAAATAGAGGCGGACGGGAAACGCGCCGTCATTAACGCAACGGAACTGTTAATTAAAGGATTATAATGCCTATTGTATTCGCGCGCGTGGATGACCGGTTAATCCACGGGCAAATCGTGCAAGCTTGGCTGCCGGAACTGAATGTGGACGAAATCCTCATCCCGTGTACCGGGAAAGGGAAAGAACTCGTCAACACAGGGTTGCTGCGGCTGTGTTTGCCGTATGAATACGAGCTGACCGTACTGGAAAGCAACCGCTGCAAACAATATATAGAAAATTCCGCTAAAAACATTTTTTTGCTGGCGGCTTCCCTGCAGGACATTATGCCGCTATTGGAAGACGGACTAAAAGTAAAATCCCTCAACATAGGCGGCATGCATTTCAAAAAAGGCGCGCAAAAGCTGGACGATAATGTTTTTTTAGATGACCAAGACAAACGCCTTCTTTCCATTTTCAAGGCATTGGGGTTAAACATAGAAACCCGCGCGGTGCCGAATGCCAAGTCCATCTCGCTGGAAGGAGTCATCCCATGACCACAGCCATCGTTATTCTTTGCATTTTAGCCGCATTGCTGGAGCTGGACACTACATACGTAGGGCAGCTTTCTTTTTCCCGGCCTATTATCGCCGGCCCCGTGTTTGGGCTCATTACGGGGGACATTATGGCGGGCATTCAAGTAGGCGTGTTTACCGAACTTTTATTTGCCGACATTTCCCCGTTAGGGGGCATTATCCCCCCCAGCGGCGTGATGTGCGCGGCCATCCCCATGATTTTGTATTCCCTGGGAATAGAGCTGTATTTTGGTTTCTTTCTGGGCGTTATCGCGGGCATAGCCTACGGGCAGCTGGACAAATGGATGCGCAAAGCCCGTTTTAAATGGATGGTGTTTTTAGAAAAAAACGCCACCGCGCGCCCGGGGGCGTTTTCCCGTACGGTGATTATGCTTATTGTATCGGCATTCTTGCTTAATTTAATTTTTATTTCCGTTTGCGCCTGGATTTGCACCCAATTAATGTACAACATCGTGGCCTACATCCCGTTAAAAATGTACGCCGCGTTTAAATTTGCGTATATGGCGGTGCCGTGGATCGGTCTGGCCACTTTAATTCCGGCTTTCCGCTTGAAAACGAGGTAACCTCCCATGATGAATTTCTCCATGCATTTACGCTTGTTTTTACGCTCGTTTTTCTTGCAAACCGGCTGGAATTTTGTGAAATACCAAAATGTGGGCCTTACGTTTATTATGCTGCCGTTTTTACGCAAGCTCTATAAACAGGACCAAGAGGCCCTTCCGGCGGTAATCACGCGGTATTTGGACAATTTTAACACCCAGCCGGTGATGGCGTCCTTTTGCATAGGGGCCCTAGCCAAGAAAGAAGAAGCCGTGGCGCAGGCTAAATCCGTTACAGATTTTAAAGAACAAGTAACGGAATGGACTGCCGCGCGCAGGGGCTTATCCATTACGGCCGCCTCCATTGGGGACCGGCTTTTTTGGGGGACACTCAAACCGCTGACGCTTTTGCTTGCCATTTTTATTTGGCTGTGTTTGGGCGTAAACTTTTTTGAAATAGAACTGCTGGAGAACCCGCTGGTGTTTGACGCGCTTTGCGCGGGGGCGGTGGCGTTTTTTGTATATAACAGCGTGGCCTTGTTTGTGAAATGGCAGGGGATCACCATCGCCTATAATTCCGATGAAAAAACCTGCTTCGGCCTTACCAAATTTGACTGGAACAAAACCATTTACTACGCCAAACACATCGGTCTTATTTTAACCGCCGGGCTGATTTTGTTCGGCGTATACCATTATTTTAAAGAAATAGAGCTAAATTTATATTTCATTACCCGCGCCGTATTGGTTTTATTTTTTGTAATGATCAGCTTTCTAACCCGCAAATTAAAAGTACCCAATATGTATGTATATATAGCGGCGGTAATAATTTTTAGTATTGCGTGTTACTTATAACAAGGGGTAAAACAGGTGATAAAAAAAGACATCAAAATTTCCAATCGGCTGGGGCTGCACGCCAGGCCGGCGGCTATGATTGCCCAAAAAGCCGGGGAATTTTCTTGTGAAGTAAAAATAGCTAAAGACGACGTGGAAGTAAACGCCAAAAGCATTATGGGCGTTATGATGCTGGCGGCGGAATACGGCTCGTCCGTCCGTTTAACCACGGACGGGGAAGACGAACGCCAAGCGGCAGAAGCCATTGCCGAACTTTTTAACAATAAATTTAACGAAGATTTCTAAAGGGGAAAACATGTTTGTATTAAAAGGGGTGGGCGCAAGCCCCGGTGTGGCTATCGGCCCGGCGGTGATACTGCCGGGGGATTCGTTTGCCGTCACCCGCCAATACATAGACCCAACCGAAGTAAAAGCGGAACTTTCCAAAATGAAAACCGCCATGGATAAAACCATGCGCGAGCTGGACAGCTGTGAAAAGAAAGTTCTGGCCACTTTGGGGCAGGAATACGCCCAGCTGATGTCCACCCATAAGCTGATTTTGCAAGACCCCAGCCTGTATGATTCCGTACGCAAAAAAATAAAAGACGAACACCTAAGCGCGCAAGCCGCCGTATTTTTAACCTTGCAGGAATTAGCCGCCAGTTTTGAAAAAATAGAAGACCCTTTTTTTAAAGAACGCCGCAACGACGTATTTGACGTAGGCAAGCGCCTGGCTAAAAATTTAGAGGCTGACAAAGGCGAATTTTTGGCCTCTATCAAAAAACCGTCCGTTTTAATAGCGCATACGCTCTATCCGTCAGACACCATTAACCTGCAGGAAAACCAGGTGCTGGGGTTCTGCACGGACGTAGGCGGAAAAACCAGCCACACGGCCATTTTAGCCCAAAGCCTTAAAATGCCGGCGGTGGTGGGGCTCTCCAGCGCGGCCAAACAGGTTCAAAAAGACGACACTGTCATTGTAGACGGGGACAACGGCCTCTTGATTATCAACCCGGACCGCTACACCCTGGCCAATTACAAAAAGATACAAAAAGAAAATAAAAAAGCGGAAGCTCTGTTAAAAACCATTAACCATTTGCCTGTTATCACGCAGGACGGACACCCGCTAAAACTTTTTGTAAATTATGACCCCCGCACCGACACCAAAGAAAACAAAAAATTAATTACGGACGGGCTGGGCCTGCTGCGTACGGAATTTTTATTTATGAATACCCCCACCCCACCCAGCGAGGAAGACCAGCACCGCATGTATCTGTCCGTAGCCAAACGCTTTGACATGCGCCCCGCCACCATCCGCCTGGCGGACTTAGGCGGGGACAAAATGCCCCAGTTTCCGCTGGACGAATTTGACCAAGAACAAAACCCATTTATGGGCTGCCGCGGGGTACGGCTGCTGCTTAAAAACCCGGAACTTCTGCATACGCAGCTGCGCGCCATCTTGCGCACCGCGTGCGAAGTGCCCGCCCAAATACGCATTATGATACCCATGGTATCAAGCGTAGAAGAGGTTCGCCACGTAAGAAGCGCCTTTAACCAGGCCCTGCAAGAGCTGGAAAAAGAAGGTAAAAAACCCGTTAACAAAGTGGCGCTGGGCGCCATGATAGAAGTTCCCGCCGCCGCCATGGCGCTGGACGGGATGATTGGTTTCTTGGATTTTATTTCCATAGGCACTAACGACTTGATACAATATTTAATAGCGGTAGACCGCGTCAACCAGGAAGTGGCCCATATGTATGACCCGTGCCACCCGGCCGTGATCCGCACGTTAAACCTCATTATCCAAACCGCGCACAAACGCGGCAAGAAAGCAAGCATTTGCGGAGAGTTAGCCTCAGACGCTAAAATGCTGCCGCTTTTACTGGGGTTGGAAATAGACGCCCTTTCCGTTACCCCGCGTATGTTTTTACGCGTTAAAAACAATATACGCAATTTAAATTTTGAAATCTGCTCCGACATGGCCCAAGCGGCGTTGCTGATGGGAAGTTCGGACGAGATACGCAGTTTAATAGAGCAAAACAAAGATGAAGATTCGTAATTTTTCCATAGTTGCCCACATAGACCACGGCAAAACCACCCTTTCTGACCGTATTTTGGAAGACACCGGCACCGTACCCAAGCGCAAAATGCAAGCCCAACTGTTAGACGGTATGGACTTAGAGCGTGAACGCGGCATTACCATTAAAGCCAAAGCGGTGCGCATTAAATACAAAGATTACATTTTAAATTTAATTGACACCCCCGGCCATGTGGATTTTTCTTATGAGGTGGCCCGCTCGCTGCGCGCGTGTGAGGGCGTTCTGCTTCTGGTGGACGCTTCCCAAGGGGTAGAAGCGCAAACGGTGGCACACGCCCATTTGGCTAAAAAGTTGGGGTTGACCATTATCCCGGTAATGAACAAGGTGGATTTGTCCCAATCGGACGCGGACTCCTCCGAAGAACAACTGTGGGATATTCTGGGCGAGCCGATAGAGGCCGAACGCGTCAGCGCAAAAACCGGCCTGGGCATTGAGCACCTGCTGGACCGCATTATTACCGATATTCCCGCCCCGTCCGGGGACGCAAACGCCCCCCTGCGCGCGCTTATTTTTGATTCTTTTTACGACCCGTTCCGCGGCGTTATCATGTATGTGCGCTTGGTGGACGGCAGCGTAAAACCGGGCCAAACCATACGCTTTATGTCTTCCGGCGCTTCTTACAAAGTGGAAGAGCTGGGTTTTATGACGCCCAAACAGTTGCACAAAGGCGAAAGACTAAGCGCGGGCGAAGTAGGCTATTTGGTAGCCGGCATTAAAGACATTCACCAAGTAAAAGTGGGCGACACCGTTACCCTGGCCGAACGCCCGGCCCAAACCCCGCTGCCCGGGTATGAAGACGCCAAACCTGTAGTGTTTGCCAGCATTTTCCCGGTGGAAACGACGGACTTTCCCCTCCTGCGCACCGCGCTGGAAAAATTAAATTTGTCGGACTCTTCTTTCCACTACCAAAGCGAAACTTCCAAAGCGCTGGGGTTTGGTTTTCGCTTGGGGTTTATGGGCATTTTGCATATAGAAATTGTAAAAGAACGCCTGGAGCGGGAGTTTAATTTATCTTTAATCGCCACCGCGCCCAACGTGGTGTATCACGTTAAATTCACCCCGCGCAAAACGCACCCGCAGGAACTTTCCGCCTTGCCGGACGCGCCGGACGACCCGGGCTATAAAATTATAGACAACCCAGCCAACTTCCCGCCGTACGGGGATATTTTAGACATTAAAGAGCCCGTCATTCACATTACCATCGTTACCCCGGTGGAATTTATGGACGGAGTCATGACCCTGTTAAAAGAAAAACGCGGCGTGTTTATGAATTTAGACCACCTTTCCAACCAGCGCGTGATCGTAAAATATGAAATGCCCATGGGGGAGATGGTTATAGATTTTTACAACAAACTAAAATCCGTTTCCAAGGGGTACGCTTCTTTTGACTATGAGGTAGCCGGTTTCCGAAGTGCAAATGTGGTACTGATGGAAATTTTGCTTCACGGTACGCCGGTGGACGCTTTGTCCGTAGTGGTTCATAAAGACAAAGCGCAAACCTTGGGCCGCGCCTTGTGCGCCAAGCTGAAAGAATTAATCGGCCGCCAGCAGTTTGAAGTGGCCGTGCAAGCCGCCGTAAACGGCAAAATAGTGGCCCGGGAAACCATACCCGCGTTCCGAAAAGACGTAATTGCCAAATGTTACGGCGGAGACATCACCCGTAAACGCAAACTCTTGGAAAAACAAAAAGAAGGCAAAAAGCGCATGAAGTCCATCGGCAGTTTAAACATTCCGCAGGAAGCGTTTGTTTCCATGTTGAAAATAAGTGAGGAATGACCCCTGTTGCTTTTCAGACTAGGCGCCGCACGGAGAATAACTCCGTGCGGCGCTTTTTATAGAGCACACTTGAAATTTGCTAAAATAGAATATATATGATTTTAGAAGGGAAAACTCTTGCCGCACAAATACGCCAAAACCTGCCGCAGCGCGCGCAGGAAGTGCAACAAAAACTGGGCCGCCCGATAAGCCTTTACGCTTACGGCTGCGCGGACGATTACGCCGCTTACGTTTACTTAAACAAAGAGGTGCAGGCCGCGCGCAAAACCGGCGTACAGGCGCAAGTATTTCCTTTATCCCGCGCTACCCCGGCCGCCCAATTTTTGGAAATGCTTTCCCAGGCTTCCCAAAACCCGCAGGTAGACGCTATCCTTATCGCCCGCCCGTTGCCGGAGCATCTGGCCGCCAGCGGTTATGAACGCGTGCTGGCCCCGCAAAAAGATGTGGACGGCATGTCCTACGTTAACATGGGCAATTTATTTTTATGCAAAACGTGGCAGGACGTAGAACGCCTGCCCGGCTTTGTTCCCTGCACGGCCATGGCGGTCATCCGCTTGCTTAACTACCACGGCATAGACCCGCAGGGTATGGAAGCGGCCGTCATCGGCCGTTCCCCCACCGTGGGCCGCCCGCTGGCGCATTTATTAACCTGCAAAAACGCCACGGTAAAAATTTGCCACACCAAAACCGCTGATTTAAAAAAAGCCTTGCAAAACGAACAACTCATCTGCTGCGCGGCAGGGCAGCCCAACTTATTAACGGCAGATATGGCCCAGCCCGGCGCCGTGATTATAGACATTGCCACCAATGTTACCCCGGCAGGCGGTTTATGCGGGGACGCGCAAACCGCGCTTTTGTTGGAAAAAGGCTGCCCCGTTTCCCCCGTTCCGGGCGGAGTGGGGCCGGTAACTCTTGCATGTCTGCTGGAAAACATTATATTATCAGGTGAGAGGAAAGCATAAGGAGAGCCCATGAAAACATTGTTCAAATTAACCGTTTTTTTACTTTGCGCCGGCTTGCTGGCCGCATGCACCAGCAATCAACGCAAAGCCCAATATAACCGTAAAATTTATTTAACGGAAGAGGACTACCTGGCCGATCTTTCCCCGGAAGCCCAAAAAGCGCGAAGAGAAGCGCCTCCGGTGGTGGAGTCGGAATATATATTCAATTTGGAACCTTCCCCGGATGAAAAAAATATTTACTTTTACGATGACCGCCAACAGCCGCAAGTTCCCGGCGTACCCAATGACGGAGATTATAAAAAAGAAAAACGCCTGTGGCAGAAACCCAAACGCTATTCGCCCGAACAATATTACGGCATGGCGGCCCCGGCGGAAGAAGCCGCACCGATGGAAGATGTGGGAGCCGACGAATATTATTAATAACAAAAACCCGGTTTTAACAAACCGGGTTTTTTATATACTCTTCACCTTAGCGCAAAAACATTTTTGCCAACAAAGTAAACATTATTTCTTTTTTACAAAAAGGTCCACCCGGTCCGTAAAAATCCCGTCCACCCCCTGGGCCTGCAATTCCCGGGCGTGCTCCGGGTCATTTACCGTATACACAAACACTTTTAACCCATGCGCATGGCAGGAGGAAATAATTGGGGGAGTAATGCGGGTTTGGTTCATATGTACGCTGTACGCCCCCAGCGCAAGGGTTTTAGACAGGTCAAATTGGCGGCACAAATGCCCTATTTTAATGTTTTTATGCAAATCCCTTACCCGCGCAAGGGTTTCATAATCAAAACTGGAAATAAGCAGTTTTGGAAAAGATTCTGGGGCGTACAATTCCAAATTTCTTAAAAGTACGCGCTCTATGCCGGGGTAACGGTTGCCGTCGTTCTTAATTTCTATATTTAAAATTTGCAGGTCTTCCTGAATAACGGGCAGCAAGTCACGCAAAGTGGGTACTTGGCAAATGTCCGCGGAAAAACGGTTGATAAGCGGGTATTTGTGCAGCTGCGCCAAAGACAAGTCTTTAATTTGTACGTCCACCCCTGTGGTATCTTTTAAAGAATAATCATGGTGGATAACAGTCCATTGGTCTTTGGTTAAATGCACGTCCAGCTCGTACGCTGTGGCTCCCAATTCCCGCGCCAAAGCAAACGCGCAGAGAGAATTTTGCGGCCTAAGCCCGCTGGCCCCGCGGTGTGCAAAGTAAATCATACTATTTTAGTGTAAAAAAATATCATACCCCTTGGCAAGAAAACAGATTAAAAACCCTCCGTTTTAAACGGAGGGTAAAATTTATTTTAAAGAAGAAGTACAATGCCCGCAGCGGGTGGCTTCCAGCGGGATTTCCATACAGCAATAAGGGCATTTTTTGGTGGTGGGAGCCTCGGCCGGGGTTTCTTTGAGCGCGTTTAGCTTATTAATCAGCTTTATCAGCATAAAAATACACAGCGCCACAATTAAAAAGCTAATCACCGCATTGAGCAGATTGCCAATATTTAACGTGGTGGCCCCAGCCGCCTGCGCGGCGGATAACGATTCGTAAGGCGCCGGGGTGGAAGCCCCCGGTTTAAGCACAATAAACCAGTTGGAAAAATCCACCTTCCCCATCAACAACCCCAAGGGCGGCATTAAAATATCAGACACCATGGAATTAACTATCTTGGTGAACGCCGCGCCGATAATGATACCAACAGACATATCAATCACATTGCCGCGCATGACAAACTTTTTAAATTCCGCCAATATGTTTTTAATCATTTTTCTCTCCTTGGCTAATTAATCCCGCCGCCCTAAAAAGCGGGGTATATAAATCGTCCTGCACCGGATAGGAAATCTCCCGGGGGTTTATTTCATCGCTAAACGTTACGGGAGCCTGCTCAATTACGCATAGGGGGGTTTGTTCGTCGGCTTCCCCCATGCACAAAGCCGCGGCAGAGGCCAAGCTGTCCGCCGCGTTTACCAGCGTAACGGCCAATTTTTTCCCATAAATATCCGGCTTTCCGCGCAAATCCCGCACGCCTTTAAACCCCGCATAGCCCACCGCCCCCGCCACCACGCCGGCACGCAGGGGCAAAATCATGCTGTCGGTAATCAGCACGCCCAGGTTTTTTATGCCGTAAACAGTTTGCAGACGGGCGCGCAAATCCGCCGCCGCGCGGTAACAGTCTTTAGGCAGCAAAAGCAGTTTGCCCTGCGCGTTGGATTCGTCCACCCCGGCGTTTGTCATCACCATGCCGGCTTTAATAGTCAGCCAAGCCAAAGGCGTTTTTAAAGCGGCGCTGCTTTCCTTCTTAATAAGCGCTTCTTTTTGGGCGGCGTTCTGATAAGGAACGCTTAACCCCAACCATAAACACACCAGCTTGGAAGCCACCGCCAAAACGGTGTTTTCCTCCAAAGAGGGAATGTAGTCTTTAATAAATAAAGGCAAATCCGCATTCTCTTTAAACACATGGGTGTGAACAGCGGTTAATTTCATGCGTCCTCAAAGGGGGCTACAAAACTATAAAACACTTCATTAGCTAAAAACAGCCCCTCAAAAGTTAATTTTATTGTATTATTTTTTTGCGCCAGCAACCCGTTTTGAATATGTTTGTCAATTTCTTTCCCAAAAGCCCGCCACATGGATTTAGAAGGGGTAAAACCGTCCAATTGCCTAAGCCCCAGCATGAGGCTTTCCCCCAGTTTGGCTTTGCCCTCCAAGGTTTCTTCAAACACAACAGCGCATTCCCCCCGGTTTATTTTTTGAATGTACTCCGCTATGTTTGCCGTGTTTTGGCTGCGCCGCCCGTTTAAGTAAGAAGCCGCCGCCGCGCCCAATCCCACGTATTCCCCGTTTTGCCAATAATGCGTGTTATGCTGCGCGCGGCAGCCGGGAAGGGCAAAGTTGGAAATTTCATAATGCTCAAACCCCGCGGCACACAAACGGCGGTGGGTCTGTTCCAACATGCGGCGCATAAGAAGCTGGTCACACAATACGCCGCGCTCAAAAAACGGGGTACCCTCCTCTATCTGCAGCCCATAAACGGAAATATGCTGCGGGCGCAAGGAAAGCACTCCCGCAAGGCCCGCCAAAAAACTTTCCAGCGTTTGGCCGGGCAGGCCGGCAATTAAATCTATATTTATATTGGTAAAGCCCGCTTGCCGGGCGGCATGATACGCTTTTAAAAAATCTTCCCGGCTGTGAATGCGCCCCAGTGTTTTCAATTCTTCATTATGCCAGCTTTGCAGCCCCATGCTAAGGCGATTTACCCCCGCCGCTTTTAAAACGGTTAGTTTTTGCGGGGTGAGGCTTTCCGGGTTGGCCTCGCAGGTAACTTCCCGCAAAGCAGAAAACGGGCCGGTTATCCGGGCCAGCAAATCACACAGGGTTTGCAGTTGCGCAGCGCTTAGCAGACTGGGAGTTCCTCCTCCTATGTAAAGCGTTTGGAAAGCGCGCCCGGAGTATAAAGAAGCCTCTTTCTCCAAGGCGGCCAAATACGCGGGAATAAGCGCCTCTTGCCCGGGGTAGGAGGCAAAATCACAATAATTGCATTTCTGGCGGCAAAAAGGGATGTGAACGTAAAGGCCCGTGGTCATTATTTTTTTAATGCCGCCTGTTGGTTAAGATAGGCAAAAATGAACGGGTCCAAATCACCGTCCATCACGGCGTTTACCTGGGAAGTTTCATAATCCGTGCGTAAGTCTTTCACCAGCTGGTACGGCATAAACACATAAGAGCGGATTTGGTGCCCCCAGGCGATTTCGCCTTTTTGCCCGTAGCGTTTTTCGGCCTCGCTGCGTTTTTTATCCATTTCCAGTTCATACAGTTTGGCCTTTAACATCTTCATGGCGGTTTGGCGGTTTTGCAGCTGGCTGCGTTCTATGCGGCAGGAAACCACTATCCCCGTGGGAATATGCAGCAGCCGCACGGCGCTTTCCACCTTGTTTACGTTTTGCCCGCCGTGGCCGCCGGCGCGGCTGGTTTCCAGCTGGATGTCTTTCTCCGGTATTTCTATATTGATGTTTTCATCAATATCGGGCAATACGTCGCACGAAGCAAAAGAAGTATGGCGGCGGCTGTTGGCGTCAAACGGGGACACGCGCACCAAGCGGTGCACGCCGTTTTCCCCTTTTAAATAGCCATAAGCGAAAGGGCCTTCTATAATGGCGCTGACGGTTTTAAGACCGGCTTCGTCGCCGGGTTGGGAATCGGTTACAAACACTTTAAAGCCGTGCTGTTCCGCCCAGCGCGTATACATACGAAACAACATCTGCGCCCAATCGCACGATTCCGTTCCGCCGGCACCGGCGTGAATGGTTAAAATGGCGTTTAGTTTGTCATTGGGTTCCGAAAGGGTTATTTCACTTTCTTTGCGCTCCATCTGCTTTTCCGTGTCCGCCAAAGAAGCGTATAAGTTTTGCAGTTCGGCCGCGTCTTGCATTTCTTTGCACAAATCGTACCAGGCGCGCGCATCAGCCACTTGTTTGGCTAATTGCTGGTAAGAAGATACGGCTGTTTTAAGTCCGTCCAGCTGGCGTGTAAGCGCTTGGGCGGTTTGGTTGTCGTTCCAAAAATCCGGCTCCGCGGTGCGTTTTTCCAAGGAGGCTATTTCCTGCGTTTTGGCAGGCACATTCACAATGGCGCCGATTTTGCCCAAGCGCTCTTCTAAAGAAGCTATTTTGGTGTCTACATCAGTAAATTCAATATTATTCATAAGCGAAAACAAAAGTGGAAATTAACAAAGTAAAATAAAATACGGCACACAGCCAGGCGAACCAATCCCCCCATTGGGTATAAAAATTCTTGGCATCATGGATAGGCAAGGCGGCTCCACCGCGCAAAATGGCGCGGGTATTAAGCGGAGCGGTTTGCAAAACACGGCCAAAACGGTCAATAATGGCGGAAATGCCCGTATTGGCGGAACGCAGCACCGGGCGGCCTGTTTCCACCGCGCGCAAAGCGTTTACCGCCAAATGCTGGTAAGGAGCGTCTGAATCAAAAAACCATGCATCATTGGTAACGTTAACAAACACTTTGGCGCCGGCCCGGTTCTGCCGCAGCCATAACTGCGGGAAAATGGATTCATAACACACGGTTAGACCTATGGGCACGCTGGAAACCTGCGCAAGCGGTTGATTGGGCAAACCGGGGGTAAAAGAGCCCAGCTCCCCCAATACTTCTACATCGGAGGCAATTTTGCGCACCCAATTTTCCATGGGGATATACTCCCCAAACGGAACTAATTTTATCTTGCGGTACTCTTGCAAATCCTCCGCAAACGGCGATAAAACATAAGCCCCCACATATTGTTTACCATTCTCTTCTATATTAGAACCCACCGCTTGAAAAACCCCCGCGTCCACTGAAATCTGGTCAAACAAACTAAAATACGGCTCCTGCGTGAGCATACCCGGCACCGCGCTTTCCGGCCAAACAGCCAGCATGGCGCCGCTGTCTTTCAGCTGGGCCCCCATATCCTGCAAAGTAGC
Organism: Candidatus Avelusimicrobium aviculae; assembly: GCF_949292495.1. Lineage (NCBI taxonomy): Bacteria > Pseudomonadati > Elusimicrobiota > Elusimicrobia > Elusimicrobiales > Elusimicrobiaceae > Candidatus Avelusimicrobium > Candidatus Avelusimicrobium aviculae. The sequence continues at coordinate 11,436 of NZ_CASEZB010000034.1, read as the reverse complement.
CAGAATTTCCGCTTCAAACTGGGGAGACCACTTTTTATACTGGTCAATATTCGGCTGCATCACAGCCGCCTGCATGCTGAGCAAGGCTTTGTGTTCCGGACGGCTAAGTTTCCAATTTCCATAGCCGCACACGCCCCCAAACAACAACCCGGCCGCTAAAATTTGAAATACTCCCCCTTTAAAACCGGCTTTTGCGCTAAAGGCATAACCTACGCTTACCCCGGTAAACGCCAAGGCAAAACTAACGCCGTATACGCCGGTTAAAGAAGCTATTTGAATAGCGTGCGGGAAATTCCACTGGGAATACCCTAACATAAACCACGGGAAACCCAGCCCATAAAAAGCAATGGTTTGATGAAGCCACTCAAGCGCCACCCAGGCGCAAGCCGCCAAAACAGGAAATAAAAATTTTAATTTTTTAAGAAAGAAACAGCTTGTTCCCCAAAAAGCAAACTGAAGCCCTATCAGGGCCGATAACCCCAGCCATGCCCCGTAAGACTGCGCGGCGCTCATGCCTCCACCCTCATAACAGGTACGAAACACCCACCAAAAAATACCGCCGTAAAGCAACACGGCGGTAAACCAGGAATAAATAAAAGCGCCCCACAATTTTTTAACGCGCACCACACCCATAATAAAAGGCGCCAGCGCCACCCAACCCAATGCATAGTGAGACACGCGGGGATAACTGCATTTAACCAATACCGCCGTGGCCGCCGCGCATAGGATCAAAAAGATAACCCGGCAGCTTGCTTTGCCAAACGCCGCCGCGCGCCCTTTAAAAGAAGGCTTGTTTTGCGAAGGCTCGGCCAAGAATTTACGGCGAAACAAAGGCATACCTCTCCTTAATAAATAATCTTGCAAGTTTTATTGCGGCATACCGCGCGGGCGGAAGGGCTGCATTCTTTTTCCGTAGAAGGAGCCCCTTCCGGGCAGGCTTTTGCCATTACATTGCCCAAGCTTTGGGTAAACTCCAACGAACGGGACGCATTAATGGCCACCACGCCTTTAGGGCCTATTAAACAGCCGCAAGGGTCTTTATCCACAATAATACAATCGCTGTCCTCCTGGCAGGCATAATTAGCCGCGCGCGCTTTGGCTACACGGCGGGCGCGTTCTTGGGCTTCTTGCTCCGCCACTTGACGCTGGTAATCTTCTTTATTGGCGATAATTTCTTCGCTGGACAGGGCGGGCATGTCCGCCTCTATCGTACTGCGGCGGGCAAGAAACATAGGGATGGACGCAATAATGCCCAATGCGCACAACAACAACAAAATTTGTTTGATTTTATTCATCATGCTTGTTTGGCTCCACAGCATTTTTTATATTTTTTACCGCTGCCACAGGGGCACGGGTCATTGCGGCCTATTTTATGGGCCGGGCCTTCCTGTTGGCCGGAAGCGTTTTCCTGCCGGCGCACAGGCTGCGCCTCCCGCCGGGGCGGAAGCTGTATGCGGAAAATGTAGCCCACCATCAAATCCCGCACGCGGTTCATCATGGCGCAGTATAATTTGTAGGCTTCTTTCTGATACTCAATAAGTGGGTCTTTCTGCGCATAACCGCGCAGGCTGACGCTGTTTTGCAGCTGGTCCAGCTCATACAAATTTTGTTTCCAAGCGCTGTCTAAAATTTGCAGCAAAAGCATACGCTCTATTTCCGCAAAATTCAGCCCTTGCTCGGCAAAATAAGCAACGCGCGCGTGGTACAACTCTTTCACCTGGGAGAATATTTCCTCCGCCAGCGCGTCGCGCGTTTTGCCGGAAACATTATCTATATTATAATTAAAATTCACGGGGAAAAGGGATTTTAACGCCACGTTTAACGCGTCAAAATTACTTTTTGCCGCATGGGTGGGGTGATAGTACGCTTCCACCAAATCATAGATGCATTCTTCCATCATTTGCAAGGCTTTTTCGGTCATGTCCTGCCCATCCAAAATGGCGTTGCGCAGGCCATATACCGCGGTACGCTGCTGGTTCATGACTTTATCATAGTCCAAAAGCTGTTTGCGGATATCAAAGTTGCGGCCTTCCACCATGCGCTGGGCGCCTTCAATTTGGCGGGTCATTAGGCGGGATTCTATCGCCTCCCCTTCTTTCATGCCCATAGCGCTTAAAATAGATGAAATTTTTGCCGTATTGGCAAATAAACGCATTAATTCGTCTTCCAGTGATACATAAAAGCGGGAGCAGCCCGGGTCTCCCTGGCGGGCACAGCGGCCGCGCAGCTGGTTATCAATGCGGCGGCTTTCATGGCGCTCGCTGCCGATGACGTGCAAACCGCCGTGTTCTTTCACTTCTTGCTGTTCTTTGGGATCTGCCGGGTTGCCGCCCAATACAATATCCGTACCGCGGCCCGCCATATTGGTGGCAATGGTTACCGCCCCTTTGCGCCCGGCTTGGCTGATGATTTGGGCTTCCATCTCGTGGTATTTGGCGTTTAAGACTTTATGCGGAATCCCTTTGCCGCGCAGCATGGCGGACAATTTTTCGGATTTTTCAATAGAGCGCGTACCCACCAATACCGGGGCGCCCTGTTTCCATAAATCTTCCACCTCGCGCACAATGGCGTTAAATTTCTCGCGTTCCGTTAAAAAGACTTGGTCCGGGTAATCAATACGCTGGGAAGGACGGTTGGGGCGGATTTCCACCACGTCTAACTTGTAAATCTGCCAGAACTCATTGGCTTCCGTCATGGCGGTGCCTGTCATACCGGAAAGCTTTTTATACAGTTTAAAGAAGTTTTGGAAGGTAATGGTAGCCAAGGTTTGGTTTTCTTCTTTAATTTGCAGCCCTTCTTTGGCTTCCACAGCCTGGTGCAAGCCGTCGCTCCAGCGCCGGCCGGGCATTAAGCGGCCGGTAAATTCGTCCACAATAATTACTTCCCCGTCTTTTACCACATAGGCCACGTCCCGTTCATACAAATGGTGGGCCCGCAAAGCCTGGGTAATGTGATGCACCCAACCTGCTCCCACATCATCATATAAATTGGGGACGTTTAAAAAGCGTTCCGCCTTGGCAATACCCGTTTCCGTAAGGGTGGCGGTGTGGTTTTTTTCGTCCACAATGGCGTCATATCCTTCTTCCAGCTTGGTGCCTTCGTATTTGGCTTTTACTTCGTCTTTTTCCGTAATCAAACGTACTTTTAAAGAGGGCACCAGGCGGTTTACAATATAGTATTTATCGGTGCTTTGTTCGGACGGACCGGAAATAATAAGCGGGGTGCGGGCTTCGTCTATTAAAATAGAGTCCACTTCGTCCACAATACAATAATTGAGCGGGCGAAGAACGCGGTCCTCACGGGAAATCACCATATTGTCACGCAAATAATCAAATCCCAGTTCATTATTGGTTACATAGGTGATGTCTTTGGCGTACATTTCCCGGCGTTCGTCATTGTTCATGTCGTGACCGATAAAACCCACCGTAAGGCCTAAAAACTCATGAATAGGGCCCATCCATTGGCGGTCGCGGCGGGCAAGGTAGTCGTTCACCGTAACCACATGCACCCCTTTGCCTGTTAACGCGTTTAAATAAGAGGGCAGAACCGCCACCAGCGTTTTACCTTCCCCGGTGCCCATTTCGGCAATTTTACCTTGATGCAGCACAATGCCGCCCAAAAGCTGCACGTCATACGGGCGAAGGCCTATCACGCGCTGGGCGGCCAAGCGCACCACGGCAAAAGCCTCGGACAGGATATCATCCAGGGTTTCGCCTTTGGCTAAACGGTCTTTAAATTCTTGTGTTTTGGCTTTTAATTCATCGTCCGTCAGGCTGGAAAATTCCTGCGTAAAACGGTTGGCCGCATCTATATAATGCTGAATTTTTTTGAGGTCTCTCTCGCTTTTTGTTCCAAAAACTTTATCAATTACGGTTCTAATCATGTTATGCTTCCTTGTTTGCAAATTTAAATAATATTAAAAAGGGTTTTAAGATACAGCAAAACGCCCCCTCCCGCCAAAGCGGGAAGAAGGCGTTTTAAAAAGAAAGATCATTTGCCGACAGGCTTTTTGTTTTTTGCTTTTACTTCTAAATTTTTGGAAGATTTCGCTTTTTGAGCCTCTTCTTTAGCCGCCTTGGTGGCGCTGGCAACCTGGGAAGAAGCTTCCGCTTTCAAATCAGCGAAATACACCTCGCTGGCGGAACGCACTTTATTTTTGGCGTCTTTTTTAAGCTGTTTAATTTCCGCTTTTAATTCTTTAATGCGGTCGTTTTCTTTTTCTATTTGCGCGTTGCGTTCTTTTTTGTCTAAAGATTTATCTTTCTTTAACGCCTTAATACGGGCTTTGCACAGTTTTATTTCTTCATTGCGTATATCCAACGTTTGGGCGTGAATATCTTCAAAAACGGACAATAAATCCGCTTGGGTGGTAGTTTCCAAAGCGGCTAAATCAATATTGGAAACTTCCTGCAAAGCCAAACCGTTTTCATAGGTTTTTGCAATGATAAACAAACGGAGAGAGTTATCAAAATTTTTCACCAAAGCAATCAATTCAGCTTCTGACTGTTCCGTTTTTTCCTTTTGGTAAGAGGCCGCCAAATTTTGCAAAATTTCATTATATTGGGCATTGATTTTAGCCTTTTCCAAAACGGCCGGATTATATTGGGCAAAAACAGCCAATACTTCTTCCTGCGTGTATTTTTGACTGTCTTGGGCGTATAGGCTGGAAGCCGCGGCCAATACAGCCAGCAAAAGCAAACATCTCTTCATATAAAACCCTCCTTTGCTAAATAATAAACCCCTATATCTGTTATTGTGCTATTTCTGAGGCTTTTCGTCAAGAGAAAAATAAAGGCATAAAAAACCCCGCTTAACGCGGGGTTTTACGCTCAAGAAAACTTACCGGGCCGCCGTGCGGAAGAAGTTCCCGCGGGTGGAGCCTTTGGCCAAACGGGGCATACCCGTCATTTTATCAGCCTGAACAATAATGTTCTTGGCATTGGGTTTAATTAAATTTTCAGAAGAACCAAAAATATCGCCTTCCTTTAATACGCCCAGCTGACCATGGTTATTAATTTGCACTTCCAATTTTAAATTGCCTTCCAGTTCCGGGGCCAATAAATCTTCTTCCCCCATATGAAAGGCTAACGGAAATTTAGGGTTTACCACTCTTTTAATGGCTACAGGAACATCCGCCTCGTTCTTTACAATAATAGAACAAGAGTTATTGTTCGCCTGGGCCACTTTGACCAATCTGTCCGGTACATTTACCGTGCCGGTAATATTAAAACGGCCTTCCTGCACGGTTCTGGCCAAGCAGAACACACACGCTATAACACTGGCTGCCGCAGCAGCTATTAATATCTTTTTCATAATTTTATTTTACCCTTTTTAAGCCCGGCCTTTCAAGCCGGTGTGACAAGCTATTACTTATATCTTAATCCTGAATTATTAAATTTCAACTAATTTTTAGTCCAAAAACCGGGGTTACCCTCTAACGGCGAAGATAACCCCTTATAAAAGGTTTTAAAGCAATGTCTTATTGCTTAAAAAAGCCCCACAGGTTTTGGGCGTATACCCAGCCTTTGCAAACGCCTTCGCTCTTATTGGCCGGGTCGTCCTCCACTTCAATCCAGGAACCTTTTTTGGACAAATATTTAAAAGGATATCCTTTTTCTACCGTGCAGACGATTTCATTGCTTACGCCGGGACCTTTGCGCACGTTCAAATCTACCGTGGCGGCCATAGCCCCTCTGGGGCTTAATAAAGAAGCGGAAATCCACCCGTTAAATCCTTCAAAATCTTTTACCAAAACCCAGTCTTTGGTTTCGTTGGTTTTAATCATAATGACAGGCGTGTATTTCCACGCATACCATTTTACCGCACAATTCGTGCCCGGGCAAGAACGGATATTGGCTTTTTTAGCGTTTACGCTGGCATATTTTTGCGCAAACACGGGGGCACACGCTAATAAAAACATTACGAATACGGATGCGATTTTCTTCATATTCTCTCCTTCTTTATTCATCATCCTAAATTCTATTTCAAAAATTTTCTGCTACACCACAAGTATAGCAAATATTTCTATGATTTTTGCAATATTTTAACCAGTCCCGCCTTTTTGCCAAAAAAGCTATAATAGAAGTACCTATTTATTATATGGAGTTTTTATGAAAGAACAAGTGGAAAAAGTAATTGAGGAAATCCGCCCCATTTTACAGTCCGACGGGGGAGACATTCAGCTAATCGGCGTAGACGAAAAAACCGGCATCGTTACGGTAGGCCTGCGCGGACGCTGCGGCGGCTGCCCGCACGCGCAAATGACGCTGCAAGCGGTGGTGGAACGCAAAATTAAGGCAGAAGTTCCCGGAGTAACCGCCGTAGAACGCGTTTAACGGCATGCCTAAAGCGGATTTACATACCCATTCCGTGTTTTCTGACGGGACCACCTCCCCCAAAGAGGTGGTTATTGCCGCCCAAAAAGCCGGGGTGGGTATTTTTGCTTTGGCAGATCATGACACCGTAAACGGCGTACCCCAAGCCCAAGCCGAATGTGAAGCCCGCCACATTCCGTTTGTACCGGCGGTAGAAATAAGCACCCGGGAACACGACCACCTGCATTTTTTGGGGCTGAATGTAGATATTCACAATACGCGTTTTTTAGAATTTTTGGAAAACAACCGCCGCCTGCGGGTAGCGCGCATTAAAAAAATTATCGCTCAGCTGCAAGCCGCCAGGGTAAATTTAACAGAGAAAGACGTATTCTCCCGCGCGCCCAATACGGTGTCCCGCGCCCACGTGGCGGACGCTTTAAAACAAAAAGGGATTGTTCCCACCCGGCAGGAAGGCTTTCGCCGGTGGCTGGTTCCGGGGCAGGCGGGATACGTACCTTCCGCCGGGGTTACCGTGTTAGAAGCCATACGGGAAATTAAACACGCGGGAGGGTTGGCTGTCATCGCCCACCCGGGCATGGTGATGGAAGTGTGGAATTTTCCGGCATGGAAGGAAGCCGGGCTGGACGGCATAGAAGTTTTCTATCCCGCCCATACATATACCATGAAGCAAGAGCTGCTGAAAATAGCCCGCAAATACGATTTGTTTGCCACCGGAGGGTCTGACTACCACGGCCCCAGCAGCGGGCGCAATTCTACGCCGGGGATGGCTGTTGCGCAGCCGCATTATGACCGGCTTATTTCCAAATTATTAAAAAGATAACCCGGTGCGGGGCTTTTGGCCCCGGTAAAGTAAAGGGCTATTCCGTTAAAGGGTCTTCATATACTTCCGCTTCCTCTTCAGGAGAAGCGGTTTTTTCTTTTAGTTTGTCATAATCCCCGCGGGAAATTTGTTGCCCAAAATGGATTAAGTACCCCAAAAAACTCCCTATCAGCAAGAACGCCGCGCTGCCATACGCCCCTAAAATATCCAACATAAGGCCGAAACTGACCGTAAACATGGCGCTAAAGAAAGAGGAAAAGGACAGCAAGGCGGACATTTCATTGGAAATTTCACGCGTTTTGTCTGAAGGGAAAGAAGTAAGTATGGGAGCAAAATTGGTCAATCCCAATGCGCTGGCTATCACACCCGCCACCTGCGCCTGCCACCACGGCGTATTGATAAGAGCCAGCCCCGCCAAACTAAGCCAACCGCTGCCCTGCAGCAGTTTGCCGGGATTAAGCGCTTTAAAGCGATAATGACCCGTTTGCATTCCCTGTCCTAAGAAAGTACCAGCCATTCTGCCAAATATAATGGGCAGGGTAAATAAGACAAAAGAGGGAACAACCCAGCTCTCGCTTCCTAACGAAATGCCAAAAGGCAGATGCCACAACATATCCGGGTTGGAAAAATGCTCTTTCATTAAATCATTCACAAACAGCGCCAGTGTGCCCATATTGGCCCCATGCAAAATGTTAGCGTATACGCTTTTGCGAACCAGCTTGGAACGGGCATTTTTGCCGGAAAAAATCTTCCATATGCTTTTAAAATTTACCTGGTATTTATGCTTGGCCTGCTGTACGCTTTGCAGGGTTTGTTCTTTTAAACGGAATTTGTTGTAAATAATAAAACTAAGCGCGCTGATAGCCATATACACGGGGAAAAACGCCGTCCAGTCCGCCCCGGCCACACACAGAAAAAGCGGCGGGAGCAAGTAGTTCATAGAGTTGCCAAACACCTGCTTAAATACCGCCAGCGTACCCACGTTGCGCTGGTAATTGCCTTTTTTGGAAGCCGCCAGCAAAGTGGGTTTTAAAGATACGTCCAAAAAAGCCCCCCCGGTGCCCAACAGCAAGAAACTGGCCGCCAGCGCCCAGCGCTTTAAAGTGGTGGGGTCCCCCAGTTGCCCGTCCAGCCCGGCCAAATAAGGAAGCAAAAACGCGCTGATCATGGCCAACATGCCAATATTAGACATGGCGCGGCGGCTGAACTTGCTTTGCAGTATGCCAATGGGCAAAGACAAAAGGCCAATGGTCAGAGAGCCGATATTGCCCAGCAAAAACATTTCAAAATTACTCATTTGAAAGGGCCCTTCCGCAAAGTTGGCCACTATGGTGGAAACATTGTTCATCCCCAACAGCACATACATTAAAAACATGGGCCAAATTTTACTGTTGGCTAACAACAATCCTTCCCCTATTTTCTTTAAAGTTAAAGCGGAAGCTTTTAAACGTCCATCCGCGCGGTAAAATTTTAAATCGTCCCGAATAACTACCTGCTTATAAGTTTTAGCTTGGTCTTGTTTGTCTTGTACGGAACGGTATTTACGCAGAATCATTTCCCCGCTGGGCAAAATAAAAACCTCTTGAAGAGGTTTTAATTGAGCTTTATTTTGAGATATTGGCACCGATAGTTGGGCTAATGTTTCCCCCCGCCGGCTTTTTATCGGCACACGGGCGAGAGGGCCGTCCTCTGCGGAAGAGGCTCCCGCCGACGGCCCTTCCCCTTTGTTTTGATTGTCGTCTTTTTTCCCAAAAAGTTTTTGAACTTCATAAGTAATAAATTTTGCTAATGTAGAGTCTTGCATCATAGAGGCTGTCATCACCAAAGAAAGGCCTAAACACACCCCGGCATAGATTAAATCCAAATTGGGGAGCAAAGCGGTCATATACGCCGCTGGGAAAGTAGCTATACCGGCGATAGCCATGGTTAAAGCCAAGATAACGGAAATTTCCCGCTGTAATTTGGGCTGTTTCTGCATGATGAAATCATACATTTGGGTAAAGAAGTTCCCTACGCCCAAGCTGGCCACCACCGCGCCAACAATAGTGGGGATTAAATTACCCACGTTGGCAATCATAATGCCAGTGCCAATGGCGGACAAGGCCGAACACAAGATATACATGCTGCCGCTGCTCATGCGTTTGCCTATCACATTGCCGCCTAAACGCCCCACAATAAACGGTAAATACAAAGATAAGGCCACCAGGAAGTTTGCGTAAGCACCGTCAGGTATCAAGGTGTTTATGCTGGCTGCAAAAGAGCTGGATAAAATAAATTCATGCACGGTAGCCAGCGTCATGGCAATGGAGATGGTTTTTACTCCTTTGGCTTTTGCAAACACCTTCCATACATTGGCGGTGCTGTTTTCCAAATTGGTAAAATCAAGTTTTACTTGGTCCATGATTTGCTGCAACTGCCCGTCCTCAAAAGCGCCGCTGGCGGCAAGGGTTTCTTCCAAATTTTGTAAGGTTTGTTGCTTTACCTCTGCAAACACGGCTTTCGTCTTTAAACGGCCGTTCAATTTCACGTGCGCTTGAACCAAGGCATCTACCGCATCTTTAAGCTTGCGGGATACTTCTTCCGTAGCTTCTTTAAATTCGTTAGAACCGACAGGAAGGGCAACGATTTCTTCAAACGCTTTTGCCGTTTTCTCTATTCCGGAAGACAAGGCGCGTTGGCTTTGTTCTAAGTTTTTAACAGAATAGGCATCACGCAAGTTGGCGCGAATCACGCGCGCCGTAACCCAGCCGCTGTAAAGAGCATAGATAGGAAAGCTGATAGAATAGTCCAGCCCCAAGTCTACCCCAAACAATTGGGAAGCGCCCCAATTAAACAAGTACGGGGAGGCCAAAAACGCCAAGGTGCCGGTATTTTTGTATACAAAGCTTAAATTATACAGAAACACGTCTTTTAAGCTTAAATCAGACTTTTTGGTAAAGAATTCTTTGATACGCGCGCCCACTTGTTTTAAATCCATTTGCGCAGCAGCTTTTAACTCCGCCGCGGTAGGGGCTTTTGCTTTAGGAGTCGTTACCACTACCTCACCGCGGTTGGCGCGGATAAGCATATTGCAAACCAACTGTTTTAAAATGCTAGAAGCGCTCATCAAAATCAAGCCAGACACAAACAGTACCCGGTCAAACGGGGAAACTTCGCTTTGTTCCACAAAGCCGTAAAACCCAGCTGCGGCAGCCAGCAGCCCTGCCGCGGCAGACATAATCAAGGAAATCGTTAATAATTTCTTTTCTCCATACTTTTTAAGAACCGGATGCAGCAAAGAGGCAAAACCAGGCAACACATAGTTAATCATAAACATTAATGTGCTGGCGTCAGCTACGCTCATACCCAATTGGGTTTTGGCGATAGGAGCCATCGTTTTACCTAAGCTGACGTTAGTCAAAGATACGTCTCTGACGATTAAGTTCGCTTTGTTTTGAGTGGAAAAAACAGAAATATTAAAAGTTTCTTTACTGTTTTTAAGCACCGTCACCAACTGGCCAATTTGGTGTTTGGGAATACGCACATAGAAATTGCTTAAAGCGCGGGCAGCGCCTTTCCCTTGGCGCAAAACGCCCAAGTGGCCTTTTCTGTCCAAAATCAGTTTATCATCAGCGCGCAATAAACCGGCAGGCAAATTCACCTCTACCGGGAGTCTGTGCTGCCCATTGGAAGAATACAAAGGCACCACAACCGTTTTGTGCGCAATATTGGGGGCGGACTCTAATTTAATTTTAAGGGTAACGCCGGAGCGGCTGACTTCTGATACCAAGCGGGACAGCTGGCCCGGGCGAAGCTTCATAAAGAAATGGGACATGATTTTAGGGGTTTTGTCACTATCGCGCAGCTGAGCAATATTATCCGCGGTAAAAGCGATGCGGTTGTACCCTTCTACTTTAAAGCCTTTATCAATAGTAACGTTTACGGGCAGGATATTTTCCCAACCTTCTTCATCTATAAACGTCATTTTAAATCCGTGTTCTGTATCAGCATTGAATTCAGAATCTTCAATTTCCCCCGCAACTCCGCGCCCATAATGGGAAGTAAGCAACCGAGAGTCCCTCGCAGGTACAAATTTAACCTGGTGGCGGAACAACCGGTTCCACCAGTGGTCCTTCATATTCCAATCTGTACCCATTGCAAAGGCGCGGTTTTGTTTTAAATCTATGGCAACGTTCGCCGCATTCCCCGCTTCCGCCGCACCCAATACCCGCGGCGTTATGCTGGCTGTCTTGCCCACAACCGCGGGCGTTTCCGACGCACGCAAGCCCATACTCGCCAGCG
>NZ_CASEZB010000033.1:0-13162 GCF_949292495.1 Candidatus Avelusimicrobium aviculae | reverse complement strand
TGGTATCGGCAGTGATAAACGCAGTGACTTAATTTGGTAAGTTCCATATTGAGATGGTACTAAATATGAAGATTTGGGGATACACACTCCATCCCTCGGGCTTACGCCCGGGGTTTATTGTGAGCAGTAGTTATAAAAAAGCCCTTCTTAAAGAAGGGCTTTTTGTTTTTCTTTTTAAAAAGGCCTGTGCAGTTTAAACCCACACCAAACAAACAGCAAGCAAACGGTTATATTTAGAAAAACATTTAATAACGCCAACCCGGTTTCTTTCCCGTTTAACAAAGTTAAGGTATCTAGCGAAAAACTGGAAAACGTGGTAAACCCGCCCAACACGCCTACCACCAAAAACAAACGGGCCGGGTGGGAAGGAGAATCAAAATACGGAGCTAAAAAGCCAATCAGCAAACTGCCCGCGGCGTTTACCGCCAGCGTGGCCCAATGTCCACGCCACATAAGCGCCGCCGCGCCCAGCGTTACGCCGTAACGAAGCGCCGCCCCCAAAAAACCGCCTAAACCTACATATAAAAAAGCCGCCATATTGATTTTATCCTACAAAAGCCCTGCTCTGTTATAAAAGCTTTAAAATATCCTGCGCCTTCCCCGCCCAACAGGAAGGGTTATAAGGGGCAAGCTGTTCGCGCGAACGGAACCCCCACAACACCGCGCATGCGCGCAAAGAAGCGTTTAAAGCGGTTTGCATGTCTACATCACTGTCTCCCACATATAATACGGCTTCTTTAGGGGTTTGGGCCGCGCGCAGAATATCAACCACAATTTGCGGATTCGGCTTAACCGGCACATGATCCCGCGCTCCCAATACGCAACAAAAAGGGATTTCCGGAAAGTAATGCTTAATTAATTTTTCAGTGGCGCTGTGGTATTTATTAGAGGCAACCGCCAGTTTAACCCCCCGGGAATTCAATGTCTTTAATACATCCATAATGCCGGGATAAACGGATGTGGCGTCCGCGTTGTGCTTATCATAATGCGCTTGAAAAACGGCACGCATTTTTTCTATATTTTCAGGCGTTTTGGCACCGTCCGGCAGGGCGCGTTCCAACAGTTTGGTAACGCCGTTGCCCACAAAAGAGCGGCATTCTTCCTCCCCCCGCGGTGGGAAACCCAATGTTTTTAACGCATAATTGGCCGAGGCGGCCAAATCCGCGATGGTATCCAAAAGGGTGCCGTCCAAATCAAAAATAACTAACTTTGTATTCATACTGCCCAAATCCTCATATAAAAGCCGCCCTTAGGCGGCCGGTACAAGCGCCGTTATAAATAACGGCGGAAAAAATCGCTCAGGCGTTGTTTGTATTCAAAACCGCCCACTTCCGCGCATTTGTTGTGTTTGGCTCCGGGAACCAGCCAAATTTCTTTGGGGTCTCCCGCGCGTTTAAACAGCAGCTTGGCCTGGGCGGCGGGAACAATACTGTCATAACGCCCGTGAATAATAAGCACCGGCCGGGGAGCAATCTTACCGATATTATATTTAGGGCTGTAACGCTCCGGGTTAACGTGCAAATCCCGCCGGATATAGTGCAGCACAATGGGGATAATGGGGAAGGAAGGCACCTTATGATGTACCCACGCCCAGCGGGAAACCACCCTCCTAAACGAGTAGTAAGACGCTTCCGCCGCCACACAGCTGATTTGCGGGTTGGAAGCCCCCTCGCAAATGGCCACCATTGCCCCCATAGACAAGCCGTATAGTCCTATTTTTTTGCAGGATTCCGGCCGGGTCTCCTTTAAATATTTAATCGCGGCGCGCACGTCCCGCGTTTCCAAATAACCGATGGAACTTACCTTCCCGCCGCTTTCACCCAAAGCGCGGAAATCAAAATACAACAAGTTAAAACCTAAATCGTGCAAAAAATACGTATTCTTTAAAATGTCAGAGCGGTTCATCCCCCAGCCGTGCATTAAAATAATGGTCTTTTCAGCGCCGTCATACGGGATAAACCAGCCCTTGATGTTTACTTTATCTTCCGTGGTAAAATAGACATTGTCATAAGGCATTTTATATTCGTCCGGCCACAGATACAGCGCCTTGCGTTTAGATACCGGGTGCAGTACTTTTTTAGCCGTATACGCACACAGCCACACCAGCCCTAAAGCGGACGCGGCCAAACAAATTAAAATAAGCAATACAATATGCCACCAATGCATTGTGCGTTTCCTTTATTTTAATACTTGGTTAATAGCGTCTGGCAGGTAGTCCAGCAATTCACCGGCCATAACACAATAATCTGTTAAATCTCCGGCGGCCAAATCTCCGCTTAGACCGTGTAAATACACGGCGCAGGCGGCGGCTTTTTGCGCGCTGGCGAAGTTAAATCCTTCCGCCAATCCTAACTGCGCCCAAAAACCGGCCAACAAGCCGCACAGTACGTCTCCCGAGCCCGCTTTGGCTAATGCGCTGCCGCCGGTAGGGTTTTGCCATACTTCATCCCCGGCGCACAAAAGGGTGTTCTTCCCTTTCAACAGGCAGACCGCGCCCGTCTTTTCTTTTAATGTACGCACTTGCTGTTCCCGGGTTTTTTTGTCGCGGGCGATATCGGTTTTCAGCAAGCGGGCCATTTCCCCCGGATGGGGTGTAAGCACGGTAATTTGCTCACGCGGGAAGACGCTGTCCAACCCGCTTGCGGATAAGCGGTTCAGCGCGTCCGCATCCGCCACCAAAGGCAAATGACACTGCTTCATAAAAGGAACCGCCGCCGGAGATGCTCCCAGCCCCGGCCCAATTACCGCCAAACACGGGTTAAAAGCCTTTAGCAAAGCATCCAGCACGCCCAGCGCGCGCAAATCAATCACGCCGTCCGTTTCCGGCAAGGGGAAAGTAATCACTTCCGGCAAAGCGGCAATAGCCGCCGCCTGGCGGCTTTGAGGCAAAGCCAGTACCACCAGCCCCGCCCCGGCTTTTAAAACGCTTTTGGCACACAACACCGCCGCGCCCGTCATGGTATTGGAACCGGCTACCACCAACACCCGGCCGAAAGTGCCTTTGTTGGAATCAGCCCCTCTTTTGGGCAAAAAAGATTTTATGGTCTTACGTTTAATCTCGCGCATTTTCCACCACCGCCGTAGCTACGGCATAATTTTGTGTATGGGACAGACTGATAAAAAACCGCAAACCGGCGCACCTTTCATCATCTATATTAATACGGGGTTCTCCGTCCGGCCCGTTATGTACCGTTATTTTTTTAAAAGCCACTTCGCCAAACGGCAAGGCTTTGTAAACCGCCTCTTTGGCGGCAAAACGTACGGCCAAATGTTCAAAACAATTTTTACGGGCGCGGCAATAGGCAATTTCTTCGGCGGAAAAAATCCGCTCCAACGCGCCGGGCTTTTTGGCAAAATCCGCTATGCGCTGCACTTCCACAATATCCGTGCCCAACCCCACAATCGCCATTATTCCACCGTTACGCTTTTAGCCAAATTACGGGGCTGGTCAATCTCACAACCCAAACGTTTGGCCGTCCAATAAGAAAAGAACTGCAGCGCCACCACGTTTAATACCGGCTGTAACAGTTCCCCAGCATAGGGAAGAATAATGGTTTTATCCACGCTGTCTTTGGCCAGGCGGGCGCCTTCCTGCGTGGTAACGGCTATCACAAAGGCGCCGCGCGCGCGGCATTCCTGACAGGCGGAAAGCATTTTGTCAAACAATGAATCCGCCGGCATAAGAACAATGGTGGGGGTGCCCTTTTCTATAATAGAAATAGGCCCGTGTTTTATTTCCCCCGCGGCAAATCCTTCCGCGCTGCGGTAAGAAACTTCTTTTAATTTTAACGCCCCTTCCAAAGCGATAGGGAAGTTCACGTTTCTGCCTAAAAACAAAAAATGAGGCGCTTTATATACCCGTTTGGTAATATGGCGCACCTCATATTCTATTTTTACGGCGTCCGTCATGAATTTAGGAAGAGTAAGCAGTTCTTTATATAAACTGTTAAAAGCCGCTTCGCTTATGTTTCCTTTGGCTTTGCCCAAAAACAACGCCAGCGCATACAGCGAAGTCAGCTGGCTGGTAAACGCTTTGGTGGAAGCCACGCTGATTTCCGGCCCGCAGTGCGTGTAAAAAGTAGCATCGCACACGCGCGTAAGCGTGGAGGCCAATACATTGCAAATAGCCAACGTCTTAAAACCCAGTTCTTTGGCTTTGCGTATGGCGCCGATGGTGTCGGCCGTTTCGCCCGACTGGCTGACCGCAATAGCCAGCGTACCCGCCGTACGGGGAACGCAGCGGTATTTGTATTCGCTCGCTAAATCCACCGTTACGGGAATGCCGGCAAAGTTTTCAATATAATACTTGCCAACCAACCCCGCATGATAGGCCGTACCGCAGGCAATGATATGCACTTGCTGCAAAGCGCGCAGCTCACGCGTATTTAAATTAAGCAGTTTGCCAAAATCGGTCTGCGCGGTGCGAAGGGTGTCTTCTATGGCTTGGGGCTGGTCATAAATTTCTTTGAGCATGAAATGCTCGTACCCGCCCTTTTCGGCAGTCTTTTGGTCCCAATTAATTTTAACGGGTTTGAGCGGTTTTTCCGCGCCGTTTTTATCCAACAGTTTCACGCCGGTTTCCGTCAGTTCGGCCATTTCGCCGTCTTCCAAGAAAAGAACTTTATTGGTATGTTTTAAAAAAGCGGGAACGTCAGACGCTAAAAAATTTTCCTCTTTTCCAAGGCCCACTACCATGGGGCTTTGGTTTTTCACCCCCAGCAAAAACCCGGGCACCCGCGCCCATAACACGCCGTAAGCGTACGCGCCGGAAATTTCCCCGTTGGTTTTGCGCACAGCGTTAATCAAACGTTCTTTGGGCGTGGCGCCGGGGGCTGTTTTTAAATTTTCCTCAATTAAATGGGCAATGACCTCTGTATCCGTTTCACTTTTAAAACGGTGACCAAGGGAAGAGAGTTTTTCCCGCAAGGTTAAAAAGTTTTCAATAATGCCGTTGTGCACGACAACAATTTCCCCCGTGCAGTCCGTATGGGGGTGGGAGTTTTCCTCACACGGTTTTCCGTGCGTAGCCCAGCGCGTGTGGCCAATGCCGCACTGCCCTTTGGGGTTGGCAAGCAGGGCGGCTTTTTCCAATTCCGCCACTTTGCCTACGGAACGCACCGTGACCAATTTTCCTTCCTGCAAAATGGAAATACCGGCGGAATCATAACCGCGGTATTCTAATTTTTTCAGTCCGTCTATAATAAAAGGGACGCTGTTTTTCTTGCCGACGTAGCCGATAATGCCGCACATAAAAAATCCTCTTTCTGTTTGCTTTTTACATCAGCTCTTTCATTTCTGCCACGGCAGAAGGAAAGCCCACTTCCAGTGAGCGGTTGATAATGGAAAAACCGATATTCATGCACTCCATGCCGCCAATGTCCGCCACGGCCAGCACGTTATCATAATCCAGCCCGTGCCCGGCGTGCACCTTAAGCCCCAGCTCTTTGGCAAGCAGGGTGGAAAGCGCTAAATCCTGCAATAATTTTTGGGCTTGTTTTTTGGTGGTGGCTTCGCTGTAATCGCGCGTGCAAAGTTCCACTATATCCGCCCCCAGTTTGGCGGCGGCGCGGATGTCGGACGCTTCCGGACTGACAAACAAACTTACCTGTATGCCCTTTTTATGCAACGCTTCCACCATTTCCCCCACGCGTTTTTGTACGGCCGGGGTAAATTTTAAACCGCCCGTAGTGGTTACCTCGCCCGGCAGCTCCGGCACAATGCAAACGGAATAGGGTTTATATTTTAAAACCGCTTCCTGCATTTGCGGCGTGTAGGAGCATTCCAAATGAATGTGTTTGCGCAGTTTTTTACACAAGCGGGCCAGGTCTTCTTCCTGGATATGGCGGCGGTCCTTGCGCAAGTGCACTACAATATAATCAGCCCCGCAGGCCAAAGCCAAAAAAGCATAAGAAAGGGGATCCGGAAAACCGGCCCGGCGCGCTTGGCGCAGGGTGGCGATATGGTCTATATTCACCCCTAAAGCTAAACTCATAAGTGCACCTCCGTCTTGCTTAGATATAATCGTTCCACTTCTTGCGCGATACGGG
This sequence comes from Candidatus Avelusimicrobium aviculae, assembly GCF_949292495.1. Classification (NCBI taxonomy): domain Bacteria; kingdom Pseudomonadati; phylum Elusimicrobiota; class Elusimicrobia; order Elusimicrobiales; family Elusimicrobiaceae; genus Candidatus Avelusimicrobium; species Candidatus Avelusimicrobium aviculae. The sequence goes on along the minus strand of NZ_CASEZB010000033.1, from coordinate 7,115 downwards.
ATACCAAAGCCTCGTCTTCCCCTTCCACCAAAATACGCAGTTTGGGTTCCGTGCCGCTGTAACGCACAATAATGCGTCCGCGGCCCTGCATTTGTTTTTCCAACTCAGACACCGCGGGCAAAAAACCTTCCAGCGTGTCTAACGCCGGCTTAGAAGAAACCGCCACCGCGCGCAACAGACTGGGATATTTTTTCCATTGATCGCCAAACCAGCTTAACGGCTTGCCGGATTTTTTGGCGCATTGCAAAAATTGCAATGCGGAAAGGATACCGTCCCCCGTGTTGGAAAACTCCCTAAAAATAATATGGCCGGACGTTTCCCCCCCAATAGAGAGGTTTTCTTTTTCCAACGCTTCCGAAACGTATTTATCCCCCACTTTGGTGAGTTCCACGCAAATGCCGTTTTGTTTTAAATAATTAATACAGCCCAGGTTAGCCATAATGGTAAGCACGGCTTTGTTGCCGTTTAGGCGGCCTTCCTGCTTAAGACACAAGGCGGAAGAGGCGATGATATTGTCCCCGTCAAGCTGGCGGCCGTTTTCGTCCGAAGCGATGACGCGGTCCGCGTCTCCGTCAAAACTAAAACCGGCATAGGCTTTTTCTTTGGCGGTTAAATCCTGCATAAACTGGGTATGCAGCGCGCCGACGCCGCGGTTGATGTTGGTGCCGTCCGGCTTGGCGCCGGTAACTACCAAATCCATGCCTAAATCATGGAATACTTTGGCGGCAATTTTATAGCTGGCGCCGTTGGCGCAGTCCAACACTACTTTGGTGCCTTTTAATAAAGAAGCGTCCACGGTGGATTTTAAAAAATTCTCGTACAAATCAATTAAACTTTCGTCTTCTTGATAGTGGGCTTTAGGGGCCGGAAGCGCCGCGCACGCGTCTATACGAGCTTCTATTTTTGCTTCCAGCGCCTCGGGAAGTTTGGTACCGTGGTTGGTAAAAAATTTAATGCCGTTAAATTCCGCCGGGTTATGGCTGGCGGAAATAACCACCCCGCACAAGCTGCCCGTTTGGCGAACAATATTGGCTACCGCCGGGGTAGGTGCCACGCCTACGCTGATAACGTTTACGCCCGCGGCGCGGATGCCTTTTTGCAGAGCCTGCAGGATAGCAGGCCCGGAAGCGCGGGAATCTTGCGCGATAATTACTTGGTTTTTTAAACCTTCGGCTTGGGCGTATGTTTTTAATTCGTCCAACGCGCACCAGCCTAATTTTTCAATAAAATCACTCGTCAACGGAAATGTACCCGCTACGGCGCGGATACCGTCCGTTCCAAAATATTTTCCCATATACAAGTCCTTGTGCGCGGGGGGCAACGCCCTCCACGCTGGTAATACCCTGCGGCACAAACACAAACGTTTAGAAAAGCTCCGCCTGTTTAGCCTCCGGCTGCACAGCTTTCGGCGCCTTCGGTTGCTCTTCCTGCGGTTCGTCCTGCGCGGGCTTGCCGGAAGAAGAAGCCTCTTTTTCCTGCGGGGGTTCTTCCTGCACAGCGGGTTTCAAGCCCAAAATAACGTCTATTTCCGGCGCTTCCACCACTTCTTTTTCAAGCAGCGTCTGCACCAATTTATCAAACGCGGCGCGGTTGCTTAAAATAATTTCCTGCGCGCGTTCATAAGACGATTTAATCAAATCCACAATTTCCGCATCAATGCTGCGGGCCATTTCTTCCGAATACACTTTATGGCGGGACAAGTCTCTCCCCAAAAACACTTCCCCGTCGTCTCCGTTAGGCAGGGCGATAGGGCCTATTTTATCACTCATGCCCAGCTCCATCACCATTTTGCGCGCGTAAGCGGTGGCTTTGTTCAGGTCATCGCTGGCGCCGGAGGTAATCTCTCCAAACACAATTTGCTCCGCCGCGCGGCCGGCCAATAGAATGCAAATCTTGTCCAAAATTTCAGATTTGCTGGTTAAGAACTTGTCTTCCAGCGGCAGCTGCAGCGTATACCCCAACGCCTGCCCCCGGGGGATAATGGTTACTTTATGAACCGGGTCAGAATGATTGGTTAAGCGCGCCACCACGGTGTGGCCCACTTCGTGCGCGGCAATAATTTGCTGTTCTTTTTTAGAAATGATGCGGCTTTTCTTTTGCGGGCCGGCTATGACGCGTTCCACCGCTTCGTCCAAGTCCGCGCGGTCCACGGCGTCTTTATCGGCGCGGGCGGCCAAAATGGCGGCCTCGTTAATGACGTTGGCCAAATCCGCCCCCACAAAACCGGGCGTGCCTTTGGCAATGGTTTTTAAATCCACATCTTTGGCAAGTTTCACTTTCTTGGCGTGCACCCCCAAAATTTCTTCACGCCCTTTTAAATCCGGAGCGGGCACGGAAATGTGCCGGTCAAAACGGCCGGGGCGGATGAGGGCCGGGTCCAACACGTCCGGGCGGTTAGTGGAAGCCATCAAAATAATGCCTTGCTTGCTTTCAAAACCGTCCAACTCAATAAGCAGCTGGTTGAGGGTTTGTTCGCGCTCGTCATGCCCGCCGCCGATACCGGCAAAACGCCGGCGGCCCACGGCGTCCAGCTCGTCAATAAAAATAATGGCGGGGGAGTTCTTTTTGGCTTGGTCAAACAAATCGCGTACGCGCGCAGCGCCCACACCCACAAACATTTCCACAAATTCAGAGGCGGAGGCTGAGAAAAACGCCACGCCCGCTTCCCCGGCTACGGCTTTAGCCAACAGCGTTTTACCCGTACCGGGTGCGCCGTACAAAAGCACGCCCTTGGGCAGTTTGCCCCCCAATTTTTGGAATTTTTTGGGATTTTTTAAAAATTTGATAACGTCTTCCAGCTCTTCTTTGGCTTCTTCACAGCCGGCCACGTCTTTAAATGTAACGGTTTGCTGGGAAGGATCCTGCATTTTGGCTTTGCTGCGGGCAAAATTCATGGCGCTTTTTCCGTCGCTTCTTTGCGGACGGATAAAAACAAACCACCAGAAACCGATCAACAGCACAATCCATAAAATGTTAAATAAAATATTGCTCAGCCAGCTGTTGTCCTGCTCGGCCTTGAATTTAATTTTACCGGCGGAAAGTTCCTCCACCAGTTTGGGGTCTTCCATACGAACGGTTTTGAATTTGGAGAAGTCTCCCTTTTCGTTTTTATACAAACCGCTGATTACGCCGGGGGCCACCGTTAAGTCAGACACTTCCCCCAAAGCCACTTTTTGTTTAAACTCCGAATAATCCAATATGGAAGGTTTTTCCCCCGGATTGTTAAAAAAGAATACGGCCGCCGCAAAAATAACTATCCAGACCATAATCTGGCCCACGGAAACAATTCTGCGGTTATTTGTGTTTTTGTTTTTCATTATTTCTTAAATACCCCAATATACGGTAAATTGCGGTACAGCTCGTTATAATCCAAACCATACCCGATTACAAATTCATTTTCTACGGTAAAACCCACATATTTCGGGTGGATATCCGCTTTGCGGTTGCAGGGTTTATCCAGCAAGCAGCAAATTTCCAGGCTGGCCGCGCCGCGGCTTTTTAAATTGGCGGTCAAGTAGTCCAGCGTAAGCCCCGTATCCACAATGTCTTCCACGATCACCACGTGGCGGCCTTTAATGCTTTCGCGCAAATCCAGCATGGTGCGCACCTGGCCGGTGCTGTTTGTCCCCGCATAGGAAGAAAGGCACATAAAATCCATATTGCAATCCACGCTGATGTTTTTCATCAAATCGGCATAGAACATAATGCACCCGCGCAAAATACCTACAAAAAGCGGCAGTTTGCCGCGGTAATCGGCCGAAATTTGACGCCCTAACTCAGCCGTGCGCTGCGCCAGTTGTTCTTCAGAAAATAATATGCGTTCCAAAACGGGGTTTTCAGGCATAAGCCCTCCAATAGAAAATATATAATACAGGATACCTTTTTTTTGCCCGCCAGAAAAGGGGGGCCACCCCTTTACAGCATATGATGAGTTATAAATATGGAAAGTTCGTTTAAAAAGACTATAATATATATAATATGAAGATATTACTCTATACTTTTTGGCTCTACTCATAAACAGTCCACTGTGGGCCCAAGCCGGCACAAACCAGCTGGAAAGTATTTTGCGTACTCAAACACAAAAAGCCCAACAAAAAAGCGAAACCCTTTCCCTAAATCAGGTATTGGAACAATTACAAAATGAGAAAATTTCCCACTTGTCTTGGCAGGAGTTTTTAAAACAAAATGAACATGTAAAAGAAGTGGAAAAAGCTTCTACTAAGTTGGAAAACCATTTATTAAACAACCAGCTGGGAACCCTTAAAGAAGACGCCAATTCCAACCTTTTTTATCATGCGCTAGGGCTTCCCCCCTACTCCCAATTAATAAAAGGACAAAACACCATTTTTATTGCGGAATCCATTAACCATGAAGCGGCTTCCTCTATTGATCACGCGGCAAATATAATCCGAATTATCCGAAAGGAAAACCCTCATGCCCGCATTTTGTTAGCCAGTGAATTTTTAAACTGGCTGGGAGATGAAGCGCCCGGCCTGTTAAAAAAGGCCGGAGAAAAAACAAATCTGTATATCTCAGAGGGTTATATGCCGGTTTTTCGCGCGGCCGACCAGGCAAACATAGACCAGTTAGCCCTTGATGATTTCATCTGGATAACGCAAGAAAAAACATCTATTGTGAAGATTGGACCTTTTGCCGTCTATGCCTCGCCAGAGGACAAAGTGCCCTCTTTAAACCTAGCGCAAGATAAACTGGAGGATTTGGCCTTGTCTACCTTGAACTTAGTCAGCGTATCCCCTTGGGGAGTGCGGGAACGCAACCGCCAATGGGCACGGCGCATTAACGCGCTGCGGCCGTTTTATGACATCATTATCGTCCACGCCGGGGACGGACACATCGCCGCGACCTATTCAATGGATTTAGCCCCCATGTTGCATGTGGCAGATTACTTGTTAATTTCACTGCTTCCGATGGAACAACTGCCCGAAAATAAAAAAATCTTTTATGAAAACAGATCCAACATAGCCGAAACAAACGGGCTGTGCCAAGACGGCACCTGCTATGGACTGGAATAAATAAAGCTTCAGACCAAATATCCTTCTTTACCCAAGAAATGGACAACGCCAAAGATATTTTTTGGATATACCCCAACGAAGAAGCGGTTAAAAAACTAAACGCCACACAAGAACAGAAAAAACTAAAAAAAGCATATCCTTACTCTACCGACAAAAACTTGCTTGTGTTTATAAAATAGCCAAAGGGGTTCCTAAAACAGGAACCCCTTTTTATAGAGCTTTCATCATGTGAATATCTTTCCTTGCGCCCCAACATGCTATTTGCTATGATATCTCAAATCTTAATATTTATAAGGAGAAAAAATGAAACGGTTTTTACTGGCCGTACTGCTTAGCGCAAGCGCTTTTACCTTAAACGCACAGCCTTGGCAAATGGTGGGCCCCAGAGCGATGGGCATGGGAGGCGCCGGGGTGGCTACCGCATATGGGGCAGACGCCCAATATTGGAACCCCGCCGCTTTAAAAGATACGGACCAAGAAATACAAAACGTTTTGCTTAGCGCCGGTCTGCAAATGGAAACAACCAAAGACGTAATGAACGCCTTGGATAATTTAAACGATTTGTCCGACCGCTATAAAAATTTATCCGATAAAATATCCTATGGCGGCGCGCCCAACGCGCAGGATATTTCCACTTTATTTGAGGGCTTGTCCGACATTTCAGACTTAACCAAAAACAACCTGGGCGCCGTAGTAGGGGCGGACGCCGGGCTGGGAATAAAAATTAAAAACTTTGCCGTATCCGTACGTTCTTTAGGCACTATGGGCGTGACGCCGGTTATTGACACGGTCAATGTGGGCTTAGGGAATCAAGGCGGCACCGCCGGTTTGAATATTAGCGACAGCACAGCACTGCCCGCGGAAACAGACAGCCAGCGCGCCGCGCAAATACTGGCCCAAACCATTACGGACACCAACACGCTGGACGCTATCAATACATTACTGCAAACCAATTACGCCTCCGCTGCCGACATGGCAAACGCTTTCATCAATACCGCTTTAGGCGCCGGCTCCTCCGCGCAGGAAGTGCTATCCGCCGCGCAAACGGCCGCCTCCAATTTGCCCAACGCCGCCGATATTATCCAAACCGCGGCGCAGCATAACGGCGGCAACGGTTATGAACAAAACGAAAGCCGCGCCATGGCGGATTTAGGCCTTTTCTCCGAAATCGCTTTAGGGTACGCGCAGGAAGTCATACCCGGTTTGCAAGTGGGCGGGAATTTAAAACTGATTGAGGGAACCATCGCCCAAACGGGAATTTTGGTTTTGCAAGACGACAAGTCCCTCTCTGACGTAGCCAGCGACGCGTGGGACAACAAAAAAACCTCTGCCCAGCTGGGGGTGGACCTGGGGGCCAAGGTAAATCTGTCCCGCCTGACGGACCGGGAAATACTGTTTAACCCGGTAATCGGCTTAACGGCGCGCAACATCAACTCCCCTAAATTTGACAGGCCGGGCTTGCCGCAAGGCATACCGGACGCTATCGCCCAAAGCTGGCAGACGGGCGACTACAAATTAAAACCCCAAATCCGCGCCGGCATAGCCATAGAGCCGCTTCGTACGCTTGTTTTGGCGGCCGATTTGGACTTAACCGAAAATGAAACGGCTATCGCTAACTTTAAATCCCGCCAGCTGGCCATCGGCGCCGAGTGGGACTTTGCCAAAGGCAAAACCTTCAGCTTACCGTTAAGAGCCGGGATTAATAAAAACTTGGCAGAGGCTGACTCTTCCATGTATTACACATTGGGCTTAGGATTTAAGATAGCCCGCTTCCAAATGGAGTTGGCGGGAGCCATAAGCTCGGAAACGGCAGAAGTGGAGGGAGCTGACGTTCCCGCCTCCGCAGGGGCGTCGTTCTCCTTAGGATTCGTCTTTTAGTTTGAACAAAAACCCCGCTTTAAGCGGGGTTTTTTATGTGACAAAATTTTACTTAATCTGTTTAAAAAAATATCCCCCGGCGTAGCCGGGGGTTTTTCACAATACGGGCATAGCCCTCACTCTACTAGCTACTACTTTAAGTAGTTTCCACTACCTGTCATTTGCGTCCCCTTACATCTAACGGGTTCGTGTCAAACGGAAGCA
>NZ_CASEZB010000032.1:0-57201 GCF_949292495.1 Candidatus Avelusimicrobium aviculae | reverse complement strand
TGGTATCGGCAGTGATAAACGCAGTGACTTAATTTGGTAAGTTCCATATTGAGATGGTACTAAATATGAAGATTTGGGGATACACACTCCATCCCTCGGGCTTACGCCCGGGGTTTATTGTGAGCAGTAGTTATAAAAAATCCCCAGCCTAAGCCGGGGATTTTTAATAAAGCCAAACGAAACTATTTTTCGTTTTCTTTTTGGAATAAATCCCGCAGAAATTCCTCCACCAGCGGCTTGCTCCCCAACCCCACGCCTATGCCGAACGCCAGGCCCAAAGAAGCCAGTAAAATCACCACCACATTATTTACCAACTGTGTGGCAAAGCCTAAATTTTCCACCGCCACCAACGCACAGAAAAACACAATAAATACGTTGACCGCGCGGGAAATTAAAAACCCGCCTTTTAAGTTATTGGCGCGGGAGGCGTTATCAATAATATTGCCCATTAATTTGCCAAACAACAGCCCCGCAAACAAAATGAGCACTGAGACAAACAACGTGGGAATAAACGCCAGAAAACGGGTAAATAAATCCCGTATAACGGCCAAATGCAGAAAATCCGCCGCCAACACGATAGCGTAAAAGATAACCGCCCACGCCAATATAAACGAAATAATATACGTGGGGGATTTGCCCAACCCAAACCGCACGCACAGCTCATTAATGCCGATTTTGGAAGTCTTGTCATCAAAAGAAATTTTATTAAGCAGTTTTTTAGTCCACGAGCTGACAAAGCGGGACAAATACAACCCAATTACCAAAATAAAAAGGGCAACCACCACCTCAAACAAAAATTTGAGGCCCGTCTGCCCGATAACGGTCAAATGTTCGGTTATATTGTTGGAAATGGCTTCAATATCCATAAAAAGTCCTCCTTTTGTTTCATTGTAGCAAAAATCCATTAAAGCGTATCAAATATCCTCCTGATATACGCCGCACAAAGTGTTTTTGCTAAAATATAAAAAAGGATTTTCCCGTGACAAAAAACCCCTTGCAATATTTAAAAGGCGTAGGCCCCGCCAAAGCCAAACTGTTTGAAAAGCTGGAAATATCCACGCTTACGGATTTGCTGCATTACTATCCCCGCACTTATCAGGACCGGCGCCTCAACCAACCCCCCAACGATTATAACTCCGGCCAGCTTACCGTTTTTAAAGGCCGCGTACTCAACAGCCGGGAAATCCCCGCCCGCAATATCCTTATTTTTAAAGCATTTTTAGAAGATGAAAGAGGCCGACAAATAGAATGCACCTGGTTTAAAAAAAGAATGTATGGGCGTTTTCGTTTTGATCCGTTTTACCAATTAAAAAAAGATTTCAAAATCAATGCGGAGGTATGGGTCATCGGCCGTCCGGAAAACCGCAACAATTTTTTTGGGGATAAAATAAATGTGGACGAATATTACCCCGTGTCTGACCCGCAATGCGCTTTGCACGCCGGGCGCATTACGCCCGTCTACGCTCTAACCGAAGGGCTTACCAACAAGCAATTCCGCCAGTTTATGCACGAGGCTTTGCAAACGGACACCTTAAATACAGAGCCGGAAATCCTCCCCCCTTCCCTCTTGCAAAAACGCAAACTGCTGGGCAGCGCGCAAGCGTTAAAAGGGATACATTTCCCCGGCAGTCTGACGGAGCTGGACGCCGCCAAAGCCCGCCTGGCGTATGAAGAATTTTTGCTTTTGGCCACCGCCTGGGGCATTAAACGCACCCAAACCAAAGTGCTGGAAAAGGGGTATCGCTACACCTTGAAAAGGAGCCTGCTTACCCCCTTTCGCCAAAATTTAGGGTTTGATTTTACAAACAGCCAAAAACACGTAATTAACGAGATCTTCCGGGATTTGCAATCCCCCCGCCCCATGAACCGCCTTTTACAAGGGGACGTGGGATCGGGCAAAACGGTGGTGGCGCTTTCCGCCATGCTGCTGGCGGCGGAAAACGGCTATCAATCCGCCCTCATGGCCCCTACCGAAATTTTGGCGGAGCAACATTTTATCACCTTTGGAAAACTGCTTAAAAGCCTAGGCGTAAAAACAGCCATTTTAACTTCCAGCACCAAAGCCGCCGCCAAAAAGAAAATACTAAAAGAATTGGCGGAAGGAAAAATACAAATTATCGTGGGCACTCATTCTTTAATCCAAGAAGACGTGCAATTTGCCACCCTGCGCCTGGCGGTAATAGACGAACAGCACCGCTTTGGCGTACGCCAAAGAAGCCTGCTTAAGGAAAAAACCGCTAAGTTGGATTTACTCACCATGACCGCTACCCCCATTCCCCGCACGTTGGCTTTGGCTTTTTATGGGGATTTGGAAGTTTCCACCATTAGCGAGCTTCCCCCCGGCCGCCGCCCCATAAAAACGGAAAGCGCCACGGAAAAACTGGCTTTTACGCGCGTAGCGCAAGAAGTACAGAACGGGCGCCAGGCTTATATTGTTTACCCGCTTATTGAAGAGAGCGAAAAAATATCCGCCAAAGCAGTAAGCGAAGAATTTGAAAAACTAAAAACCGTTTTTCCGCAGTTTAAATTGGCCATGCTGCACGGCCAAATGAGCCAGGAAGAAAAAGAAGCCGTCATGGCGGATTTTGCCGCCCACAAGACGGACATTTTGGTAGCCACCCCGGTTATTGAGGTAGGCATAGACGTTAAAAACGCTACGGTCATGGTGATTGAAAATGCCGAACGCTTTGGCCTGGCCAGCCTGCACCAGCTGCGCGGGCGCGTGGGCCGCGGGGAGCATGAAAGTTACTGTATTTTAGTCCCCCAGCATGCGGGCAGCGTGGCTAAAGAACGGGTGGACATCATCTGCCGCACGAGCGACGGCTTTAAAATTGGAGAGCGCGATATGCAGCTGCGCGGCCCGGGGGAAATTTTAGGCACCCGCCAAAGCGGGGAGCTGGAATTTAAAGCGGGAGACTTTTTTAAAGACCGCGACATCTTAACCTGGGCGATACAAGACCGTGATGAGCTTTTATCGCAAGACCCGTCTTTATCCCAACCCCAGCACGCGCTTTTTAAAGCCCGCCTGATACAGCTGTATGAAAAGAACTGGCATCTGATAGATTTAAGCTAAAAAACCGGTTATTCTTTACGCAAAAACCCCGGCTTTTCAGCCGGGGTTTTACATCATATCTATTGATAAACGTCTGCTTATTTGTCTTCCAACCGCGGAAAAAGCGGCGGATATTTTTCAATTTTTCCCGGCAACAGCCGCTTTTGCATTTCTTTGGCAATCGTGGGCATAAACGGCTCCAGCCACAGCGCCACGCGGCGCAGGCCGCCCACCAATTCCAACAGCACGGCTTTGGCGGCTTCGGGGTCCGTCTTAGCAAGCACCCAGGGTTTTTTATCGTCCACCAATTTATTTAAATCGCCGCCGTAGCCGTAAATGGCTTCCAATACTTTGTCAAAAGCCAGTTCATCGTAAGCTTTATCAATCGTTTGTTCCACTTCATCCGCTTTTTTAAGCAAGGGATAGTCTCCCTCAATTTTTTCAGGCAGTTCACCAATATTTTTGGCGGCCATATTCAGCGTGCGGGAAAGCAGGTTGCCTATATTGTTGGCCAAGTCTGAATTATAACGGTTTTTAAAACTTTCCATGGAAAAATCCCCGTCCTGCCCAAAAGGCACTTCCCTAAACAAGAACGCGCGAAGCGGGTCCGTACCGTATTTGGCGGCTACTTCGGCCGGGTCCACAATATTGCCCAAGGATTTGGACATTTTCTCCCCTTCCACCGTCCACCAGCCGTGGGCAAACACTTTTTTAGGAAGCGGCAGCCCCAACGCCATCAGCATGGCGGGCCAAATCACCGCGTGAAAGCGGAAAATTTCTTTCCCCACCATATGCAAATCAGCCGGCCATAAATCTTCAAACTTATCGGCGCGGATTTGTTTTAGCTGGGCTTCGTGCTCCGCCTTGTCTTCACAAATCAGCGTGCCGTATCCGGCGGCGGAAACGTAGTTAATCAACGCGTCAAACCATACATATACCGTATGCGCCGGGTTGGACAACACCGGCACCCCCCATTTTACCTTGGTGCGGGTGACGGACAAATCCTGCAATCCGCCCTTTACAAAGTTGATAATTTCGTTGGCGCGGAATTTGGGGCTTAAAAAGCCGGGGTTTTCTTCATAAAACTTAAGCAAAGCGTCCTGATAGCGGGACAATTTAAAGAAGTAAGTTTCCTCATGCACGTCCGTCAGCGGGCGTTTGTGCACGGGGCACAGGCCGCCTTCCAGCATTTCGCTTTCGTTGTAATACTGCTCGCAGGACAGGCAATATTTGCCCGAATAAGAGCCTAAATAAATGTCTCCGCTTTTTAACAATTTTTCAAAAATGGCCTGTACCACGTGCTCGTGTTTGGCGTCCGTGGTGCGGATAAAGTCGTCATAAGAAATGTTAAGCGTTTTCCACATTTCTTTGTATTTGGCGGATACTTCATCCGTCCATTCTTTGGGGGACACCCCTTTGGCGGCGGCGGATTTTTCAATATTGGCGCCGTGTTCGTCCGTACCGGTTAAAAAGCGTACGTCCAGCCCTTTCTGCCGTTTATGGCGGGCCAGCACATCCAGCGCAATGGTGGTGTACGCATGCCCGATATGCGGAACGGAATTTACATAATAAATAGGGGTGGTAATATAACATTTTTTAGTCATGGCAGTCTCCGGTTAATCAAAAATCTTTACATTTATTCCGTCCAAGCTCATCAGGGCGGTTTCCAACACTAACGCGGGCGAAACGTTGCGCGTAATGGCCCGTTTGTAATCTTCAAATTTTTTTAAGTCCCGGCGCATGGCGGCGGCTTGGGCCGGGTCGGTCTCCTGCCGCCAAGACTGGTGCAGCGCCGCAAGCAATACATCCAACACGCTTTGCGCCTCCGTGCGCGACAGCGCCAGCGTGCGCGACAGCGCCCCCGCCACCGCGCAAGGCCACGCGGCCCCCTGCTCCGCTGAAGCCAACAGCTCCAGCGCCTGCGAAGCTTTCAGCGCGCGCGCCACGGACCCGCCGGAATATTTGGCGGCCAATTGGGCGTAAGGCACTTCTTGCTGGGAAGCGGACAAAATCTTTTCCACCGTTTCCCCCGCCAGCGGCGCAAAAGCCAGCGGCTGGCAGCGCGACAAAATGGTTTTAAGCATGGTGGCGCGTTTGGAAGTAATTAAAATCCACAATGTTTTATAGGGCGGCTCTTCTATAAATTTAAGCAGCGCGTTGGCAGCAGCCGCCTGCATGGTTTGCGCGGCGTCTATAATAAGCACCTTCCAGCCGCCCGCCACCGCTTTTTGTTGGGATTTGGCCGTTACGTCGCGTATGGTATCTACGTTAATATGCTGCTGTTTGGCAAGTTCTTTTTCCAGTTCTTCCTCATAGCCTTTGCTGGAAAAATCTTTTTTCACTTCCAAGCGGGCTTGGTACAAAAAATCGGCAAACACCACATCGGGGTGCGTGCCCTGGCTGATGGCACGGCAGCTTTGGCAAACGCCGCAGCTGTCCCCGCGCGCACGGGCGGAAGAGTCCAAACAATTGAGCGCCTTGGCAAATTCCAAAGCGGTTTTGGCTTTGCCTATGCCTTCCTCGCCAAAAAAGAGCATCGCCCCGGGGACCTTTCCCCCCGCCGCAAGCCCTTTTAAGTAAGAAACGGCCTTTTCCTGGCCTAAAATATCAGCAAACGGCATCTGCCCCCACAATATGGTGCTTGGCTAACAGACCAACCACCTGACGTTGTATTTCATCTACATTGCGGTCCGCATCCACCAAATAAGCATTGGGCGTACGGGCGATTAACTCTTGATAGCCTTGGCGCATTTTTTGGCGGAAAGCAAGGTCTTCTTGTTCCAAACGATCTGAAAACAAATACTCTCCGCGTTCGGTAAAATACTTGTCTGACATTAAAAACACCAAAGTTAAATCCGGCTTAAGACCCAGGGTAGCTATTTGGTTCAGCGTTTCAATGGTTTTTAAATCTATGCCGCGGCCATAGCCCTGGTAAGCGCAGGTGGACATGGTGTAGCGTTCACAAATAACAATTTTTCCGGCTTCCAGCGCGGGTAAAATTTTCTCCTGCGTGTGTTGGGAGCGGGATGCCTCATACAAAAACAATTCCGCCATGGGGCGCACGTCCAGCCCCGGCTCCAGCACAATTTGGCGTATACGTTCCGCCGTGGGGGTGCCGCCCGGTTCGCGCGTAAGAAGCACATCATATCCGCGCGCCAAAAAATAGTTATATAACAACTTGGCCTGGGTGGATTTGCCGCACCGGTCCGGCCCTTCCAAAACAATAAATTTACCTTTCATAAATAAAACCTGCCGTTTAAGAAATGCCTTCCTGCGAGGTAATAATCTGCAGCTGCGGGAGGGAGTATCCCTTCCAAGAAGAGTTTTTTATACACTCTATCAACGGCTCCAGCTTGCCTTGGGCATCTAAAATAAGGTCCGTCATTTCGCGGTAGGCGCCGTCCCCCCCTTGGCGGGAAGTAATATAATGGGCCGCTTTTTTCACCTGCTCCACCGCGTTGGGCACCGTAACGGCTAAACCCACTTTTAATAAGAGGGGCAAATCCGTTATATCGTCCCCAATAAAAGCCACTTCTTCCGGGCGGAGATTCTCCCTTTTCAAAATATCTTCCAGCGGGCCCGTTTTAGTTAAAAACCCCTGGTAAATATAAGAAAAACCCAACGCCCGCGCCCGGTACACGGTAGAGGGATGACGGCGGCCCGTAATAATACCCTGCTTAATTCCGCAGGATACACACATGCGGGAAGCTATGCCGTCTAATGCGTTGAAAGTCTTAAATTCGTCCACACGGCCGTCGGGCAGGGCAAAAAAATTCAATTTGCCGTCCGTAAGTATACCATCCACATCGGTTAATATGGCCTTTATCTTGGCGGCGCGCGCGCGCAATTCTTCGTTCATATATATAGGTATTATACCAAAAACGAGGGGCCGGGTTTTGCGCTTAGAACAGGCCTTACCTGGCGGTTTTATTTTTATATAATGAATGTAAGAGTTTTTTATCAGGGGTTAAAAATGCCAAAAAGATTTACAGAAAATGCGCAAAAAATTATTCTCATCGCGCAGGAAGAAGCCAAACGTTTAAACCATGACTATGTAGGCACGGAACATATTTTGCTGGGGCTGGCGGCTATAGACGGCACCGTTTCCGGCAAGATTTTAACCGGCTTGGGGATTACCTTTCGCAAAATACGTTTAGAAATTGAAAAGATGATCGGCATTGGGGACACTATTATGCTGCTGGGGGAAATTCCGTTTACGCCCAGAGCCAAAAAAGTGTTGGAATTCTCGGTGGAAGAATCCCAAATGCTGGCTACGGAATACATCGGCACGGAACACATTTTACTGGGATTAATCCGGGAAGAAGAAGGCATGGCCTGCAAAATTTTGGAAAATTTAGGCCTTAGCCTAAATACCGTGCGCGAAAGCGTATTAAATTATATAGGCGATGCCGAACCCGGGGATTTGACGGAAGACCTGTCTGATATCCCCCAGGAAATGAATCTGCCCAACCGGGAAGATTCCCTGCGCAAAGCGGCGCCCGGCAAAAAGAAAAGCAAAACCCCCACGCTGGACGAATACACCCGCGATTTAACCGCCCTGGCCAAAGCCGGCAGTTTGGACCCGGTCATCGGCCGTGAGGAAGAAATAGAACGCCTGGTACAGATTTTAGCCCGCCGCACCAAAAACAACCCGGTTTTATTGGGTGAACCCGGCGTGGGCAAAACGGCCATTGTGGAAGGGCTGGCCCAAAAAATCGCCAAGGGGGAAATTTCCGACGTGCTCAGCGGCAAACGCCTGCTGGCGTTGGATTTAGCCTCCGTAGTGGCGGGCACCAAGTACCGCGGGGAATTTGAACAGCGTTTAAAGAACATTATTGATGAAATTTCCGCCGCCCAAGATGCCATTATTTTTATTGATGAGCTGCACACCATTATAGGGGCCGGCGCGGCGGAAGGGTCTATAGACGCGTCCAACATGTTAAAACCCGCCTTGGCCCGCGGGGAAGTGCAGTGCATCGGCGCCACCACCTTTGACGAGTACCGCAAATACATTGAAACCGATACCGCCTTGGAACGCCGTTTCCAGCCCATTACGGTGGACCCGCCGGACATTGAAGAAACCGTTACCATTTTAAAAGGCATACGTTCCAAGTACGAACAACACCATAAAGTAAAATATACCGATGAGGCCCTCCAGGCCGCCGCCGCCATTGCGGACCGGTATATTACCGACCGCGCCATGCCGGATAAAGCCATAGACCTTTTTGACGAAGCCGGCGCACGCGCGCGCCTTAAAAACGCGGTGCTCCCGCCGGAAATTAAAGAGAAGCAAAAAGAATATACCCAAGCCGTAGAAGAAAAAGACGAGGCGCTCTCCAACAAAGAGTTTGAAAAAGCCGCCGCCGCCAAAGACACCGAGGAACGCCTTAAAAGCTATATAGAACATTTAAAGAAAAAATGGCAGGAAGAGCGGGACCAAAAACAGCCCGAAGTAACCCAGGAAGACATCGCCTTGGTAGCCAGCAAGTGGACCGGCATTCCCGTAACGCGCCTGACCCAAAGCGAGACGGACAAAATCCTGCATATGGAAGAACATTTGCATGAGCGTATCATCGGGCAGGAAGAAGCCGTGCGCGCCGTTTCGCAGGCTATCCGCCGCAACCGCACCGGCTTGGGCAACCCCAAACGCCCGATAGGCGGTTTCCTGTTCCTGGGCCCCACCGGGGTAGGAAAAACCGAGCTGGCCAAAAGCTTAGCCATGTTTTTATTTGGGGACGAAGACGCCATGATTCGATTGGATATGTCCGAATACATGGAAAAATTTGCCGTATCCCGTTTAATTGGGGCGCCTCCAGGCTACGTAGGTTATGAGGAAGGCGGGCAGCTGACCGAGGCCGTACGCCGCCGCCCGTACAGCGTGGTGGTGTTAGACGAACTAGAAAAAGCCCACCCGGATATTTACAATATTTTATTGCAAGTGCTGGACGAGGGGTATCTGTCTGACAATTTAGGCCACAAGGTAAGCTTTAAAAACTGCGTGGTGATTATGACATCCAACGTAGGCGCGCGGGAAATTACCAACAAAGGCAGCAGCTTGGGTTTTGCCGCCAAAAATACGGAAGAACAACAATACCAGGATATGCGCCAAGGCGTAATGGACGAAGTAAAGAAAACCTTCAACCCGGAATTTATCAACCGTATTGATGAAATTGTGGTGTTCCATTCGTTAAATAAAGACAATATCGCCAAAATTTTGGACTTGGCCTTAAAAGACGTGGACGACAAACTGGCGGAAAAAGAATTAACCCTTCAGTTAACCCCGGCCGCCAAAGAGTTTTTAATAGAACGCGGCTTTGACGCCAAATACGGCGCGCGCCCGCTCTTGCGCACTTTACAGCGCGAATTGGAAGACCCACTGGCCGAAAATATTTTAGTCAGCCGTTATGCGCCGGGCACCACCATCCGCGCGGATTTAGACAAATCTTCCAACAAATTAACGTTTAAAAACGCCGCCGCCACGGCTAAACGCGCGGCGCTGATTTAACATTTTAAGGAGAAACCATCATGGACGCAAACAAACAAAAAGCCCTTGATTTAGCCTTAGGCCAAATAGAAAAAGCCTTTGGAAAAGAAGCCATTTGCAAGCTGGGTGACAGCAGCATAAAAAAAGTGGAAGCCATCCCCACCGGCGCTTTATCGTTGGATTTAGCGCTGGGCGTAGGCGGTCTTCCGCGCGGGCGCGTAATTGAAATTTACGGCCCGGAAGCCGGCGGTAAAACCACTTTATCGCTGCATGTGGCCGCCCAAACCCAAAAAATGGGCGGAACCGTGGCCTTTATTGACGCGGAACACGCCTTAGACCCGGTATACGCCACCGCTTTAGGCGTAGATGTGGACGAATTATTGGTTTCCCAGCCCGACTCGGGCGAACAAGCCCTGGAAATCGCCGAAAAGCTGGTACGCTCCGGCGCGATTGACTTAATTATTATAGACTCCGTAGCCGCCCTGGTGCCCAAAGCCGAAATTGAAGGCGAAATGGGAGACGCACATGTAGGCTTGCAGGCCCGCTTGATGAGCCAAGCCCTGCGCAAACTGACCAGCATTTTAAGCAAAACCAAAACCAGCATTATTTTCATCAACCAAATCCGCCAGAAAATAGGCGTGATGTTTGGCAACCCGGAAACCACCCCCGGCGGTTTGGCCTTAAAGTTTTATTCTTCCGTGCGTATAGACGTGCGCCGTATTGAAAACATCAAAAAAGGCGATGAAATCATCGGCACCCGCGTACGCGCCAAAGTAACCAAAAACAAAGTGGCGCCGCCCTACCGCCAGGCTGAGTTTATGATGATTTTAGGGCAAGGTATTTCCCGCGAGGCCTGCATCATAGACAAAGGCGTGGAAGCCGGCTTTATTGAAAAAAGCGGCAGCTGGTTCTTGTATGGGGAAGAAAAACTGGGCCAAGGGTTAGACAACGCCCGCCAGTACCTGTTGGACAACCCGGACTTGGCCAACGAAATACAAGACAAGCTGTTTGTAAAATATTTGGGCCATCATTATGACGGGAAACAACTCTCCCCGGAAGAAACCGCCCAAAAAGAACAAGACGCAGCCAAAGCGTCCGCCTCTAAAAAAACAGCTAAAAAATAACTTCACTTCCCCGGCCCTCACAGGCCGGGGTTTTTTATCCCTCAAATACGTTTCTGCGCTAAAAGTAATTTTCTATAATATGTAAAACCCCCTGCGGGAAAACATATGCATAAAAAGTTTACTAACATTATTTTTTATATCAGTGTGATTGTCAGCGCGGTGATGGCGTTTTATCTGTTTTTACAGCGCTTTGCCAATTTATCGGCAGGGTTTTCGTATGATGAGCTTTACTCCCTAGCTACGGCGCTTCCATCTCTTCCCTTATCCCGTATTTGGAATGAATTTTTAATAAAAGACGTAAACCTCCCGCTTTACAACATTTTGCTGTATGGCTGGAACCACGTTTTCCCGTTAGAGCCGTTTTATATGCGGCTGTTCAACACGCTGGCCAGTGCGGCCGCCGTACCGCTGGTTTGGTTTTTGGCGCCTAAATCCTGGCCCCAATACCCGCGTTTTACCTTAACAGCGTTAACGGCGGGATCATTTCTGCTAATTGCGTTTGGGGTAAATATAAGGGCGTATTCGTTTGCGTTGTTGGCGGCTTTTGCCTTTACGCTGCTGGCCCTGCGGATTATTGACGCCGTTATGCAGCGCATCTATCCGCCCAAAAGCCTGTGGGCGGGTTTCTTTATAACCGGATTTTTAGGCAGCTATTTACATTATTTTTGCTCCGCCGTGTTTTTTATAGCGGCCTTGGTGGTTTTCTTATACGCCTGCGCGTATAAAACGGGGCGCAAAACCGCTTTTTGGGGTACGGCCGCCGTATTTGCCCTGTGGCTTCCGTGGGTAATTAACACGTATCAGATTATGGCGTCTCCGCACGGGTCGTGGTGGTATGTGGCCCCGCTGGCGCGCTCCACATGGGACACAATTACTTTTTTAGCGGGCGGAGCGGTTATGGCCGGTTTTTGGCTGGTATTTTTTATTGTGTCGGGGGTTTCATTCGTACATGAACAAAAAGCCGGCATTTTTAAATGCCCGGCTGTCATCTTGCCTTTGGCTCAAATCATTTTGCTGGTGATTACCGTCCTGATTTTATCTCTTAAATATAATCTGTGGCTGGACCGTTACTTCCTGCTAAGCGTTCCCCCGTTTTTATTGTTAATTACCCAATGTTTAACCCATTTGCAAAAACGCCACGCCATATTGGTGCTTTTACTGCCTTTCATTTTAACAGTTTGGACAAACCAATACTGGAAATTAGACTATCTGCGCAACCCTGAATACACGGGCCTAAAAGAAGCTTTTCATTTTGTATCCAACACATTAAAAGCGCAAAAAGTATTGGTGGACTCCGCCAAAACAGGTTATCCGTCGGACTCCTTTTCGCTGATGCTTCAATATTACATTCCAAAAGAAAGCCCGCTGCGCATTGAAATTTTAACCCCTCAAAACGCACAACAAGCTTTTGAGGAGCCCAAAATACCCGTATTACTGCCGCTGTGCTCGCAAATACACATGATACAGGCCAGCTTGGATTATAATATGGAGGAGGACCACCCGCCTCTTATCTTTGGAAAGGACGTGTGCGTTTTTACCGTCCACCCCATACCGGAGAAAGCGAAATGAAGCCTTTTTTATTGGAAGATTTTGCCAACCACCTCACGTTTGAGCGGCAGCTTTCCCCTAACACCGTAAACGCTTATAAAAGCGATGTGGAAAGCTATTTGGAATATTGTTTGGCCAATGAAAAAGACCCTCAACAAATCACCCCGGAATTTTTAGACCAATACCTTTACCAATTACGTGTGATAGAAAAATTGGCCCCGGCAAGCGTGTTTCGCAAAACGGAAGCAGTAAAAAGTTTGTATAAATTCCTACTGGTGGAAGAGGAGATAAAAGAAGACCCCACCCGCTTTTTAAAATCCCCTAAACTGGCGCAAAAAATACCGGTGCAGCTTTCGCGCGAAGAGATGGACCGCTTGTTATCTTATCCCGCCAAAAAATTTGACGAAGTACGCACGCTGACTATTATTGAGCTGCTCTACGCCGCCGGCTTGCGCGTAAGCGAGTTAATCAACCTGCGCCTAGAAAATGTAAACCTAAAAGAAGGCTGGGTATTGGCTTTTGGCAAAGGCGGCAAACAACGCTTTGTTCCCATCCACCCGCAAGCCTGCAAACGCCTTAAACAATATATGGAATTGCGGGAAGCTCACTTTGCCGCTAAAATAGTGGGGAGCGAACTCTTTTTAAATAAGAACGGCAAAAAAATAAGCCGCCAAAGCGTGTGGAAAGATTTAGCCGCCTTAGGCCGCCTGGCGGGGATATCCCAGCCGCTGCACCCTCATTTATTCCGCCATACCTTTGCCAGCCACTTGCTTCAGGGCGGGGCGGACCTAAGAAGCCTGCAGGAAATGCTGGGGCACGCCAATTTAACCACCACGCAAATCTACACCCATTTAAACGTGGGGGATTTAAAAGAAAAACATAAAAAATTTCACCCGCACGGATGATGAAAGCCCTCCCGCAAGAGAGGGCTTTGCGTTTTCTCTGAAAAGAAACAACCCCCATTACGTATTATGGGGGTTGTTTCTTTCTCTTTACTGCGGTTTTGGAAACGTATCCGTGGGCATCATTTGGGCAAACTGCTCACAGCGCCCGATAATAGAAGCGCATTTAATTGTTTCCCCATTATTCGCGGCGCGGCAATCCGGGGAGGAACACTCCATCCCCAAAATTTCTCCCGTTACGTTGGAAAATGTAACCTCAAACATTTTATTGCCGTTTTGGTCATAGTAAACCGCCTGGGACAACAACCCCAAACGTCCGCCCGGGGTATATTGGTACTCACTGCCGTCTTCCCACTTAAAGGTGTAACAATCCGGGAAGAAAAAACCGCTGATGGAAGAGCACCCTTTTGTTTGGGTGTAATTGTTGGTTAACTCAATATCACCAAAATTGTCCTCTCCCGGGGCGGGTTCCGGCTCTGGTTCCGGCTCCGGCTGGGGAGCGGGAGGCGTCGGATCCGTCGGTTTTTCCGGCTCGGAAGGTTTGTCGTCTTCTCCCTCTTCCGTTTTGTCGCAAGGGGAAGGCAGGGCGGGCTCCGCATATTCATCCACCCCTAAAAAGTCCGCGCATAACGCTTCAGACTGTTTCGTATCCGCCTTGCAATATACCGTACGGTTTGGGTCATGATAATAGGTATACACTTGGTAGTGCCCAAAAACTTCGCTATTTTCCCGCTCGGCCCGGATACCATAGTTTTTTAGGTCGCCTTCTCCGCACAAATTGATTTTAAAAGAGGTAGAAGCCGAAGGACATTGGCCATCCGTCTGCGCGCTGGCCCCGTGCAGGCAGTACAGGTCTGTATATTGGCTGTCAGGCAAACTCATAAAAGAAAGCGCTTTCCATTTGCAGGAATAATCATGTTTGCGCATACGGTACATCTCCTGCGCTTGCCGTACGGTGCCAAAAAGCAATTCCACCTCCGCCAAGCGGGAACGTTCCACCGCCCGGGAATACATAGGCAAAGCTACCGCCGCCAAAATGCCTATGATTAAAATAACAACTATCAGCTCCACTAAAGTAAAACCTTTCTTCATAAAGGGCTCCTTTATAAGAGAATAAGTAAACCAAACGCTATCATAGATAGCTACTATATTATAAGGGAAAACTCCCCAAGCCGCAATAGCAAATTATAAACCAAACGTTTTTGTGTGTAAAAATTGATAAAATGAATTTATGAGCATAGATAACTTTCCCCAAATAGACAAGAAACAACAAGAACGCTGGGAAAAGGAAAACCTTTTTGCCAGTCCCAAACTGCCCAAAGGCAAAAAATTTTATTGCCTGGATATGTTTCCGTACCCGTCCGGCGCGGGCTTGCACGTAGGCCACCCGGAAGGATACACCGCTTCGGATATTCTTGTTCGTTTTAAACTAATGAACGGCTATGACGTGCTTCATCCCATGGGGTGGGACGCGTTTGGCCTGCCGGCGGAAAACTATGCCATTGCTACCGGGATACACCCGCACGTTACCACGCAAAAAAATATTTCCAACTTTAAACGCCAAATTAAAGCCATCGGCTTAGCCTATGACTGGAACCGCGAAATCAACACCACGGACCCGGACTATTACAAATGGACCCAATGGATTTTTTTACAACTCTTTAAAAAAGGCTTGGCCTATGAGTCTACCGTACCGATAAACTGGTGCCCTTCCTGCAAAACCGGCTTGGCCAATGAAGAAGTTTTCAACGGCAAATGCGAACGCTGCGGCCACGAAATAGAACGCAAAGCCCTGCGCCAATGGATTTTAAAAATTACCGCCTATGCCGAACGCCTGCTGGAAGACCTGCCCACCTTGGACTGGCCGGAAAGCACGCTGACCATGCAAAAAAACTGGATAGGCAAATCCCAAGGGGCCAATGTGGTGTTTAAGCTGGACGGGCACAACGAAACCTTAACCGTGTTCACCACCCGGCCGGATACGCTTTTTGGCGCCACCTATATGGTAGTGTCTCCGGAGCACCCCATTTTGCAAAAAATCACCACGCCGGAGCAAAAAACCGCCGTGGAAAAATACCAGGCAGACTCCGCCAAAAAGAGCGATTTTGAACGCGCCGATTTAAACAAAAACAAAACCGGCGTGTTTACCGGCGCCTACGCCATTAACCCCGTGAACGGCAAAAAAATACCGGTGTGGACGTCAGACTATGTGCTTATGGGCTACGGCACCGGGGCCATTATGGCCGTGCCCGCCCATGACGAAAGAGACTACGCCTTTGCCAAAAAATTTGGTTTAGACATTATTGAAGTCATCAAAAGCGAACAAGGCGTAGAAAAAGAAGCGTTCACCGGGGACGGGGAGCTGGTCAACTCCGGCTTCTTAAACGGGCTTCGGGTAAAAGAATCCAAAGCCGCCATGATTAAATGGCTTGAGGAACACGCCTGCGGCAACGCCAAAACCACGTATAAACTGCGGGATTGGGTGTTTGCCCGCCAGCGCTATTGGGGGGAACCTATCCCCATTGTGCACTGCCCCAAATGCGGGGTGGTGCCGCTGCCGGAAGACCAACTGCCGCTGCGCCTGCCGGAAGTGGAAAAATTTGAGCCGTCCGGCACGGGGGAATCCCCCCTGGCCACGGTGGACAGCTGGGTAAACACCACCTGCCCCCAATGCGGCGGCCCCGCCAAGCGCGAAACCAACACCATGCCCCAATGGGCCGGTTCCTGCTGGTATTATTTGCGCTACATGGACCCCAAAAACGACAAAGCCTTGGTAGACCCCGCCATAGAAAAAGCCTACGGCCCGGTGGATTGCTACATAGGCGGAGCCGAACACGCCGTATTACACTTGTTATACGCGCGCTTTTGGCATAAAGTATTGTTTGATTTGGGGATAGTGTCCCATAGGGAGCCTTTCCAAAAATTGCGCCACCAAGGTATGATTTTGGCCTACTCTTACCGGGACAAAATGGGCGCTTACCACGCTTATGAAGACATTGATTTTAAAGACGGGAAAGCTTATTTAAAAACCACCGGGGAAGAATTAACCCCCATGGTGGAAAAGATGTCCAAATCCAAGAAAAACGTCATTAATCCCGACGACATCCTCTGCCAATACGGCGCGGACGCTTTCCGCATGTATGAAATGTTCATGGGCCCGTTTGAAGCCAGCAAACCCTGGGATATGAAAGGCATTGAGGGCATTACCCGCTTTCTGCGCCGCGTAGCCCAATGGGGTGAAGACGCCGTGTTAAAAGACGGACGCGATGAACGGAAACTGGAAATACTTAAAAACAAAACCATCGCCAAAATTAATGAGGATATAGAAAACTTCCGCTTTAATACGGCTATTTCCGCCTTAATGGTATTTTTTAACGAAGCCGGCAAACTGCCCCAAGTAAGCAAGCATACGTTTGAGACGTTCATCAAACTCTTGCACCCGTTTGCCCCGCACCTGACGGAAGAAATCTGGCAGCTGCGCGGTTACCCGGGGTTTGTGGTAAAAAGCGCTTGGCCGCAAGTGGACCCGAACCTCCTGCAAGACGACATGGTGGAAATAGGCGTGCAGGTAAACGGCAAAGTGAGAGACCGTATCCAAATACCGCCCGCCGCCCCCAAAGAAGAAATTGAAAAATTGGCCTTAGCCAGCGCCAAAGTGCAGCGCAATTTGGAAGGCCTGGAAGTAAAAAAAGTAATTGTTGTACCCGGCCGGATGGTAAGCATTGTGGCCGCACCTAAAAAATAGAGGAACTCTTATGAAGAAAATAATGGCTCTTTTACTCACCAGCGCCGTTTTGGCGGCTTGTGCCGGGCAAGGGGTGGTTTATAAACCGCAAGCCCAAATTATGCCCCAGCATATTAAAAAAATAGCCGTACGGCCTATTTTAAATAAAACCGAAGTCTTTGCGTTGGAAGACAAATTTTACATTGAACTTTACGACCAATTCCTGCAAAACGGAACCTATCAAATTGTGTCTGAAAACAACGGGGCGGAAGGCGTGGTGGTTACCACCATTACACGCTATTTAAACATCCCCATACAGTATGACAGCCAGCTCATCCCCACCGTATACCGCATGGAAGTATGGCTGGACGTGGTGTTAATAGACAAATCCACCAACCAGCCGGTATGGAGAGAGCCCGCTTTCTTGGGCACGCAAATTTACTCCGCCTCCACCATGCCCGGCGGCATGACGGAAGTACAAGCGCGCGACGTAATTTGGCAGAAACTTTCCAAAGACATTATTAAACGCACGGTGGACGGGTTTGGTTCCGTCATGAGCGAAAATAAAAAGAAAGTCATGCAAAACCCGGAATACACTACCATTACCCAATAAGCCATGCCAAAAACCACAGCGGATAAATTACTGGCAGAAATTGAACAAAATAAAATTTCCCCCGCCTATTTACTGACGGGGGAAGATGTTTACCGCAAAAACCAAGTGATTAACCGCTTGGTGCAGGCCCTCCAGCCGGACGATTTTAATATTTACCGCAGTGAAGCCGATAAGGCCGATTTGGGCGAAGCCCTGGCTTTAGCCAATACGGCGCCCGTGTTTTCCAATACGCGCGTGGTGATTATCACCGGTGTGGAAAAATTAAGAAAAGAGCCTAAAGAAGCCCTTATACGTTATTTGGATAACCCCCTCCCCACCACAACGCTCATTTTAACGCATAATGACGCCAAAAAATTAAAAACGGATAAAACCCTGCTGGAAGCAGCGGGGGACGCCGGGCGCGTGGCGGACTTTGCCGAACTAAAAAAAGAAGAACTAAACATATGGGCCCGCAACAAAATGCAGGAAAAAGGCCTTCAGCCGGATTTTAACGCCGTAGACATGCTGTGCGAGGCGGTGGGAGCAGAACTGTCCGCCATGGAAAATGAGATAGAAAAAATTTACCTCTACACCCTGGACCGGGCAGATAAAACCGTTACCGCGCAGGATATTTTGGCCTGCATCGGTTTTTCCAAAGAAGAAAACCCTTTTGAGCTTTCCAACGCCATTACCTCATGCGACCGCAAACGCGCCATACAACTGGTGGACAAATTATTAGATGACGGAGAAGAACCGGTAGGTGTTTTAAGCAAAATGACTTTCCCCATTTTAAAAATGGCCCGCATTAAACGCCTGACGGAAGCAGGACTATCCCAAAGCGAAGTGCTCCGCCTGGCCGGTCTAATGTTTTGGGAAAGCCGCTTGGTGAACTCGGCCCGGCGTATGCCTGGTCAAGCGGCTTTTAAACGCACGCTGGACCGTATCATAGAAACGGACGCGGCTTTTAAATCCTCCAGCGGGGCGGACCCCAAGACCGCTTTAAAAGGCATTTTGCTTACGCTTTTTAATAAATGAAAATCCGGGGCTTAGCAGCCCCGGATTATTCTCTTTTCCCGGAGAAAGATTCCACTCCCTCCAGGCATATAACGCGCCATTTACCCCCCGGTAAATTTGTTCTGCGCACGCATCGGCATATTTAAGTATACAGGACAGAAGAAACCCATAAATTCTACTTACCGGTAAGTATATTTTAACACAAAGAAATAAAAAAGGCAAGAGAGAACGCTTTTTAGTTTTTTCAACCTTTTTTCCCTCATTGGTTTTGCCCAAAAACCCGCCCTTAAAACACCTCATTTGGCAAAATATATCCCTCTCAAAAAAGGGTGGGCAAAACGCTAGAAACAAGAGACATCACGCCGGCAAGACAAAAAGACGGCAAACCTCTTTGGTTATTGCGTTGAAAAAGGGAATAAAAAACCTCCCTTACGGGAGGTTTTTGTTTGTCGCCTAAAATTTATTTAGCGGCGGATTTGTTGGCCGCTTTGGCCAAGCGGGATTTCTTGCGGGCGGCCGTTTTCCAGTGAATTACACCTTTTTTGGCGGCTTTATCAATGCAGGATTCCGCTTTTTTCAAATCTTCTTTCAACGTGGCGGCTTTGGTGGAAGCGGCGGCTTTCACGGTTTTGGTGGCCACACGGACCTTTTTAATAAGCCCTTTGTTCTGGGAAGTTCTCTTCTCAGCTTGGCGCTGGGCTTTTAAAGCGCTGGTATGTCTACCGGTTTTTAATTTTGCCATTTAAGATTCCTCTATACAAAAATCTGTTAGATATATTTTATCCAATTCCGGGGCACGGGGTCAACCATTTTTTTGCCGGGCGCATGCGGCCCGGAAATGTTAAAATAAAAAAATGGATCCCAGGCTTTCTATTTTACCAAATAAACCCGGCGTTTACATCATGCGTTCCAAAGAGGGCGCCATTATTTACATCGGAAAGGCCAAAAACCTGGCGGACCGGGTAAAACAATATTTCCAAGCCTCCAACCTCTATTCCCGCGGCTGGAAACTGCCCTGCCTGCTGCCCCTCATCGCTAAAATTGATTACGTAACCACCGCCAGCGAAAGAGACGCCCTTGTATTGGAAGAGAAACTAATCAAACGCTACCAGCCCTTTTTTAATTCTTTAGGCAAAGACGGCAAAAGTTACCCTTATTTAAAACTGACCATGGGGGAAGACTTTCCCCGCCTGCATTTAACCCGCCGCCGTACCCCGGGGAAAGATTTGTACTTTGGGCCGTACCCCAAATCCAGCATTGTCAAAAGCCTGCTGCGCTTTTTATGGAAAAGCAAATACGCCCCGCTGCGCCCGTGCAAGTGGAATTTTTCCCGCCAAAAACCGCTGGACGAAAAAAAAATTAAAACCTGCATTTACTACCATACCGGCCAATGCCCGGCCCCCTGCGCGGGGAAAATATCTTATGAGCGATACCGCGAAATCGCCCAGCGCATGGCTTTGTTTTTAGAAGGAGATTTTGACAACATCACCCGCAGCATTACGGTGTTGATGCGCCGTTGTTCCCAAAATTTAGAGTATGAGCAAGCCGCCGTGTACCGCAATTTTTTACAAGCGCTGGAACACATGAAAGAACGCGTGCTGGTGGGAAAATTTAAAGAAGAAAAAATTGTTACCGCCATGGATAATACCGATAAACTAAAACGCTTGGCGGAGGTCATCGGCATGCATAAACTGCCGGCCCATATAGAAGCGTTTGACAATTCCCACCTGTTTGGGCGGGAAGCCGTAGGCTGTATGGTGTGTTTTATAAACGGTGAAAAAAATACCGAACACTACCGGCGTTTTAAAATACGCTCCAAATTGCCGCAGCGGGGCGGGAGCGATTTTACCATGATGGAGGAAAATGTATTCCGCCGCCTGCGCCAAATCAAAAGGGACCCCTCCCAAATGCCCGACTTAATTTTGCTGGACGGCGGAAAAAGCCAAATACACGCCGCCATGAACGCTTTTGAGCGGGCGGGGCTGTATATACCGTTTATCGCGCTGGCGGAAACGCATGAAGGAATTTACCTGCCGGGCGCCGCCGAAAGCATCAAACTGCCTATCGGGGACCCGGCCCTCAACCTGCTTATGGAAATACGCGATGAAGTCCACCGTTTTGCCATTACCTACCACCGCAAACTGCGCGACAAGCAAACCTTGTCAGACGGGCCCATGACCGCTTAGGCCTTTTAGCCCTGGCATACCCTGCCAAAAAATAAATACAATAGAGATATGAGACTGTTTCCCCTTTGCGTCAATATGCTGGCAGGAAGCTTACTGATCGGGTTGTCTGCTTCTGGCCTGCAGGCGCAGCCATACTCCCAACGTGCTTTTAAAGGAATACAAAAAGCCTGTAAGCGCCACCCCAGCAAAAACCCATATTTTAAAAAACAACGCCAACAGACACCCTCTTTTAAGAAAAAGGAAGAATTAAAAAAATGGCAAAAAGAGGTGGAAAAAAATTTCTCGGCCGCCGCGGCGGAAGCCCAACTTCTGCAGCTTACAAAAAATCCCTTCGCAAAAACCCTGCTGGGCCAATTTGATGAACTGGTTTCTTCTTTTCCGGCCGCGCTGCCAGCGGAGGTGCTGGCCCGCAATAACACCATGGCGGCATTGTTCCGCAAACATTTTATAAGCCGTATCCGTTACATACAAAACAACCGGGAAAGTATCCTGCAACACATTGAACAAACCGTTTCCGCTAATCCGCCCGATTACTTGGCTTTGCTGGAAGATAAAAATGTTATTTTTGCCGCCGTACACCATTATGACCCTTTTCTGGCGCCGGCTTCGCATGAAATTGTGTCTTTGGTAAAACAATATAAGGCAAAAAATCCAAAAGCGCAGGTCTTAATAGCGGCCGAGGCTTTATCCACCACTTTAAACGGCAAGCCCGTCCCGTTGCTGACGGAAGAAAACCTTTCTTTAGAATGGCTGAAAGCCAATCACTGGGGACCCTCTTTTAACCCCTATACCCCCCTGGCCCAAGAAAACGGTATTTCCTTTTTACCGTTGGAAAATTATACCCAGTTATTAAAATACGGAAAAGAAAACCAAACGCTTTACGCTAAATCCCCCCTGGGGCTGGAAGAACGCAACCGGCAGTGGGCCAAACGCATTGCAGAAGAACGGAAAAGAAAAATATTAGAAACCGGGGAAGATTATGATTTAATTTTGGTAATAGCCGGCGAAGCACACCTGCGGTATATGTTTCCCCAAAATTTACCGGCCATTATGAAGGAAAAACGTGCCGCCGTAATAGATTTTTCTTTGCGGGATGCCAAGCTTTTTGCCAATTATTTTTGGGACAAATTGCCCGGCGGCACGGCACGGCAAATGATCCCCCCTCAATACTATATAATCAAACAAACAGACCCCAAAACCGCCCAATTATTAGGGGCGGATTTATACATAAACACCCCCTTATAGGCCTTTTGGCCCCACACACCAGGGACTTTGGGCCCTGTCTTTTCCCCTGCCACCTGTTTATAATAATAATATGAAGCCTATTTTGCACCTCTGTTTACTTAGTATGCTGCTTTCCACCTTGCCCCACGCATGGTTACGCCCAACGTTGGTTAAAACCCTTTCATAAAACCTCCAAAAAAGTTTTCCCCCAACAAACGCTAGCGGCAAGCTGTGTTTTTCCTTTCACGAAACAAGAAATTAAAAACGCCGCCAGGCAAGCCGAACAAATGTGGCAATTACAGCAAATCAACGCCGCCTTAGATAAAAAAGTTTTGGCAGACTGGGCTTTGCAGCAAAGTGTGCGGATACAATCCCACGCGTACCACAAAGAGGCGCAGCATTTGGCTTTTATCCGCCACCATGCGCAGCGCATGCAAGCTACTTTGAAGCGTGATTTTGTACATATAAACGCCGTAAACTACACCCCTTTTATTAAAGATAAAAACAAAATACTGGTGGCGGCAGACTGGAACCCCGGCTCCCAACTGCAAATAGCCAAATTGTTAGAAACCATACGGAAACAAAACCCGCAAAACAAAATAATAGTAGCCAGCCCTTTCATTCCGCCCAGCGCCCGGCCGTACGCATCGGGGCAATATAGTCGCTTTTTTAAAGACAATGGGGCAGACCTGTTTTTCAAACAATTATTGCGCCAACCCCATATGGTATTAGTAAATTTAAAAACGGAAGAAAACTTATCAGTTAAAAACCATTGGAAGAACTGGCTGGAAGCGATAGAGCCGCTTTATCCCCAGCCTGTGTTGGGGAAAAACAAAGATATTTTAATCATCATCGCCCCGGCACGCTTTATTGAAGGAAATGCGGCACAGCTCAAACAAGAGTGGCAAAACAGACTCTTTTGGAACCAAGACAAAATACTCACCCTATCCATACGAACCCAAAAAGAGAGCACCCTGACCGATTTTAAATGGGAAATAATCACCTCCCGCGGGAAAACCCCCATTCCCGCCCCCTATATAAATGGTTGGCTGTTAAACGCTTTTGTGGACCGGGTAGACCCGCAGTTTAGCACGGTGTTAGGGACAGATGTGATCGTCCGCGTACATCCGCAGCTCCCCCCGCGGCGCCCGCGCCAAGAATAAAAGCCTTTTTATAGCTTTTCCCAAAACAAAAACCCCCGTTTAAAAAAGCGGGGGTTTTATATTAAATAAGAAGGGGCCTCTTTGCGGCCCCTTTTAAAATTACTTTATTTAAAATTACTTGTTCCCAATTTTTGCTGCAAGTAAGTTTTAAAGCCGGAAGGATCGCCCGAGTGGCCGATGGCTTCCTGATAGCTGATTTTCTTTTTAATATACAAATCACCCAGCGCCTGGTTCATGGTAATCATACCCATGCCGGCATTGGTTTGCATGGTGGAAAGAATCTGCTCCGCCTTACCTTCACGGATTAAGCTGCGCACGGCGGAGTTGGCAAGCAACACTTCGCAGGCCATGGCGCGGCGCCCGTCCAGCGTGGGAATTAACTGCTGGGATAAAATGGCTTCCAACACGAAGGACAGCTGCGTACGCACCTGAGGCTGTTGGTTCGCCGGGAACACGTCAATAATACGGTTGACGGACTGCACGGCGTCGTTCGTGTGCAAGGTGGCAAACACCAAGTGCCCGGTTTCCGCCAAGGTAAGGCAGGCTTCAATGGTTTCAATATCGCGCAACTCACCCACCAGAATGACATCCGGGTCTTGACGCAAGAAGTGTTTTAATGCCGCCTGGAAAGAGTGCGTATCAGAACCCACTTCGCGCTGGTTTACAATACTGCGTTTATGCGGATGGACGAATTCAATAGGGTCTTCCACCGTCATGATGTGGTTGCTTTCATTCATGTTTAAATAGTTAATCATGCTGGCCAAAGAGGTTGATTTACCGGAACCCGTACACCCGGTTACCAAAACCAAGCCTTTGTTTAACTTCATGATATTGTATACCACGGGAGGCAGGTTTAATTCTTCAAAGGATTTGAAATCATTGGGAATGGAACGCAAAGCCGCGCCCACGCAGCCTTTTTGTCTATAAATATTTACACGAAGACGACCCAAACTTTTTAAACCGAAAGAGAAGTCCAACTCTAAATTTTCTTCAAACTGCTGGCGTTGTTCGTCCGTCATGATGGAGTAAATGAGCGTCTGGGCGCTTTCTTTGGTAAGCGCCTCAAACTGGGTGGCGTACAAACGCCCCTCAATACGAAGCACTGGCGGTACGCCCACGGTAAGGTGAATATCGGAAGCGTTTTTTGCTTTCATCAGTTTAAACAGATCGTCCATGAGTATCATATACTTAACCCTCTTTGGTTTAATTTAATTTTCCTACCAAGTCCAGCGTTATATTATTTAAAGCGCCTATTAATTTGTTTGTGGAAACATCCACCTGAAACAAATATACCACCGGCTCCAGGCGGGTCTTGCTTATCCGGTATTTTACAATATATACATTATTGTGCAGCGGCGTGGCGGACCAAACCGCATTATACCCGTCGGCCAGTTTGCTTTTATAAATCCTATCAAAATAATCAGCTATTTTTCCATTAGAATTGGGCAATTCATAATTTTTTACAACCTGAAGCGCCGTATCCTGCGGAGAGACTTCCGGCGCTTTGGGCGCGGGCGGCGCGGATGGAACGCTGGGCGCAGACAAAACTTCCTGCGCGGAAGGAACGTCCGGTGCGGCGTCAGGCATTAGTTCTTCCACGGCAAGGCCTTCCTGCACAACACTCTGCGTTTGCTGTTTGCCGGAAACCACCGCTTGCTGGTGGCCAAACAACCATAATAGCCCCAAAAGCGCCAGTATAACCGCCAAAAAACCGGAAGCCCACATTAGTTTTTTTGAAGCGGGAATACGGGATTTTTCTTCTTTTATTTTTTCATTTAAAAATTTATCTATTTCCGCCGTTTTCTTTAAAGAGGGTTTAACCCGGTTTACCTGCGTCTCCACCACCGGGGCCACTTCTTTTATGGGTTCTTTTACTTCCGGAGTTTCCGTTACAGCCACCGCCCCTTTAAAAATTTCGTTTACAGGGTCTTTCCCGGCATTTTCTTTAGGCTGGGCGGGAACCGCCTGCTCTTGCTGCGCTTCTTGGGCGGGCGGCAGAGGCTCAGGTTTTTTTTCCGGTTCCGGGTTAGGAGCGGGCGCCTCTTGTTTGCCTTCCGGCGCAACCGTTAAAACGGGAGAGGCTTGCTTCTCTTTTTGTTCCGCGGCGCAAGCGGCGGGCGGAGTATCTTTTGGAGCGGCCGGCTCCGCCTGCGGGGCTGAGGCCGGTTGTTCGGCAGGCAAAACCGGAATCTGCGCCTCTTTAGAAGGTTCCGGCATTTTATCTTCCGTCTGAGGCTGAAAAGTTTCCTCGGTTTTTGCTTTTATCTCTTTGGGGGGATTCATATCCGCTTGACGCACCACAGACGGCGTTTCCTGCGGCTCTTTCACTAAAGGGATAGATCCTTCTTTCTTAGACGGGTCCTTCCCCTCCGGCAAGGACGGGGTTTCCCGCTCAACAGAAAGAGCCTCCTCTTCCTGCAAAGATAAGGAAATGCCCTGTGATAAAGTGTTAGGCAAAGGGGCCGCTTCCAAGGTTGGTTCTTCCTGCTGGTCCGCGTGAGATAAAGGAACGGAGGAAACTTCTTCCGCCGTTTCTTTTTCCTCCGCCAAAACAGGGGCGGAAACGGCGGGCGTTTCTTGCGGCTCTTCAGTTTTTACAAGGGCAGAAACCGGTTGAGTCTCTTGTTTTAAAGAAGATTTTTTTACGTCTTGTAAAATATTTTCTTTCTCTTGGGAAGCCGGGGTCTCCGGTTCGCCGGGTTGCTCCGCGGACGTTTGCGGCGGGACAGGCGCTTCTTGCACATCCGCATTTTTGTCCCGTTTTTTACGGATGCGATATTTGGGGTGGAAAGACTCTTCTTGAGGTTGCCCCGCCAATACTATGGGCACCTGCTGGGTGATAGGCTCCACCCCCGCCAAATCATCTTCTAGGGAGCCTTGCTTGTCGGACAAGTCTTCTTTCGCGGTAAAAGCATCAAAGGGATCATCTTCCAGCACGGATTCTTTTCCTATGCCGGAAGGCGGCTGGGTTTGGGCAAACTGGCTTTTTAATGCGCGGGCCAGATTCATGTCAGAATTTTCGCTTGGGTCCGGTATGCCCAAAATATTGCCCAGGTCCTCACCCTTGATATTATTAAAATAGTCTTCTATCGGGCCGGGTTTAGCGGGCGCATGCGCCGGAAAATGCAAATTCTCGGCCGGCTCCTGCGCTACGGGTTGTTCGGGAGATATGATGGGAGATTTTTCTTCCAACAGGGTGTTTAACTCCTCTTCAAAAACATCCTGCTTTTCCACATCGCTTAATACAGGGGAGGCAAACTGCGCAATGGGTGTTTCAAAATGGAAATCATCGTATGAAGCGGCCTCTCTCCAAGCGGCAGACTCCTCCCCTTGTGATTCGGGGCACACCAAACTGTGGGGGCCAAATCCCTCCCGCTCCATTAACTCCTGAAGCGGGAAAGGACCCACCACATCACCATTTTCGAAAACCCAATATCTCATGCCGTTCCTTCCGGGTCCGGCCCGGACTGTTTACTTACACAAAGCCACGGCGGCTTTTAAACGCGCAACCACGGTATCTTTGCCCATATACTCCAACATCTTAAACAAAGTGGGCCCGTGGGTGCGGCCGGAAACAGCCACGCGCACCGGGTGGAAAATCTGCCCGGCCTTCATGCCGTTTTCTTTGGCGTAGGAACGGGCGGCCGTTTCCAAATTGGCTTCTGTAAAATCGGCCAAATCCCCGTATACTTTTGCCATGCCTTCCAACACGCTTTTGGCTTCCGGCTTGGCAAAAACTTTTTCCAGCGCTTCGGCTTCAAACTTTGGTTCTTCAAAGAAGAAGCGGATTAAATCCGGTATTTCCGTTAGTAGTTTATACTTTTCCTGCTCCAGGCCGATAATGCCTTCCAAGCGGGAGCGTTCCACTTTGGAAACGTCAATTCCCGCCGCCGTGATAAACGGCAAAGCCAAATCCGTTAACCGGGAAAGCGAGGTATGGCGGATATATTCCCCGTTCATCCAGTTCAGTTTTTCCGGGTCCATAACGGCCGGGCTGGGCTGACAGCCGGAAATATCAAATTTTTCTTCCAATTCTCCCGGGGCAAAAAGCTGTTGGGAATCCGGGGTGGACCAGCCAAGCAGCGCCAAATAGTTTTTAAGCGCTTCCGGCAGGTATCCCATCTTTTGGAACTCCACCACATTGGTCGCGCCGTGGCGTTTGGAAAGTTTTTTGCCGTCCGGCCCGTGAATCATAGACAAGTGGGCAAAAATAGGTTCTTTCCAGCCCAGCGCGCGGTAAATTTGAATTTGCGCCGGCGTGTTGGAAATGTGGTCATCGCCGCGGATCACATGCGTCATACGCATTAGGTGGTCGTCCACCACTACGGCAAAGTTATAGGTGGGGTATCCGCTGGTTTTTTGGATAACCAAATCATACAAATCTTTGCTGGCAAATTTTACATGCCCGCGAATCATGTCATCCCATTCCACGTCCCCTTCCTGAGGCATGCGGAAGCGGATAACGTACTTGCGCCCCTGGGCTTCCAACTCCGCTTGCTGCTGGGGGGTTAAATCCCGGCATTTGCCGCTGTACTTAGGCGGGCGGTGCTCCGCCAGGCATTTTTGGCGGTTGGCTTCCAACTCTTCTTCGGTGCAATAGCATTTGTAGGCTTTGCCTTCGGCAAGAAGCTGGTCAATATATTTTTTATAAATACCCATATCGGCGCGCTGGGCTTGGTAATAAGGCGTATCCGGCCCTTTGGAAGTACCGTCTGGCATAGGGCCTTCGTCCCAATTTAACTGCATCCACTGCATTCCTTCAAAAATAGCGTCCGTAGAGGCTTGGGTGGAGCGTTCCTCGTCCGTATCCTCAATACGTAACAAAAACGTGCCTTTATTCTTTTTGGCGAAAAGGTAGTTAAAAAGCGCAGTACGAACCCCGCCTATATGCAAAAACCCGGTTGGGGACGGGGCAAATCTCACTCTTACTGTCATAATTCCTCTTTGTATAAAGTAAAACTGCAAATACAAATATATTATACTTATTATGGAAAATTTTTTAAAATATAAATAAATCCCGCGCGCGGGTAACATTGCCCCGGCCGCGGGCCTTTTTTGCACAGGAGCCGTTTTCATGTTTTTTTGGATAATGACCGTAGGTCTTTTTTTTATTCAATTTACAGCCGGCGTTTGGCTGCATGTGGCTTTTCCGTCCGTACCGCTTAAATGGGCGGCGCTCATTATACCGTTTCTTTTGTCCGTCTTTGTACGTTTTGGCATGACGTATACGCGCACCCACTTCGGCGTGTGGGAAAGCGTGCTGTATTATGTTGCCAACGCCTGGGTGGGGCTGGCGTTTATTATATTTTGCGCAAGCCTTATTTTCTTGGCATTGCACGGTTTGCTTTTGCTTTGCCGGTGCAATATCATTCGTTTTTTAGGGCCGGCCAGCCTAGTGATAATGGTTGTCTTGTGCGCCTTGGCCATGTGGAACGGGCTGAAAACCCCCGCCATAAAATACGTGGACGTGCATATAGACGGCGCCCCTGAATTAAAAGCGGCGGTTTTGTCTGATACGCATTTAGGGGTAGGTGTCAGTTTAAAACGCTTTGAACGCGCGCTGGAAAAACTGCAAAAAGAAAAACCGGATTTGCTTTTGGTGTTGGGAGACGTTTTTGAGTACGGCCCCGGTAAAGATAGCTACGCCCAAGCGTTGGCCCGGTTTGAAGCCCCTTTAGGCAAATACGGCGTATTGGGAAACCATGAATATTACACCGGGTATGAAAATTCCCTGCGTTTTTACCGCCAAAGCGGCATTGCTCTGTTGCAAAACGAAACGGCCCGCCCAATGGAAAATTTAACCATTGCCGGGGTAAAAGACGTACGCACCGCCCGCGTAAAAGCACAGGACGTAACCCAATTATTGGCCTCCATTCCCGCCGGGGACGCCATCTTTTATTTAAGCCACCAGCCCCTTTTGGCACAAACCGCGGCGGACGCCGGAGCCGGCCTGATGTTAAGCGGGCACACGCATAACGGACAGATATTTCCTTTCAATTTCTTGGTAAAATGGCAGTATCCGTATGTGTACGGGCTGTATCCCGTGGGACACATGAATTTATACGTCACTTCCGGCTGGTTTTATTGGGGCATGCCGCTTAGGCTGTTTGCCCCGGCGGAGATGGCGGTCATCCGGGTAAACGCATGAAAAAATGGATATTTTTAATACTGGCATTATGGCCGTTGGCCGCCGCCGCGCAAATAAAGTTTGAAGACCTGAGTTTTGAGGAAAAACTAGGCCAAACCTTGGTGGTATTTGTAGACGTAGACAGCGCAGAACAAAACCGCAAAGCCATTGAAGAAGGCAAAATAGGCGGGGTGCTGATACAGTGGGGAAATTACTCCCTCCCCCAAACCAAAGAATTGGTGGCCAAGCTGCAGTCTTGGGCCGCCAAAAGCCCGCATAAAATACCGTTGCTTATTTCTATCGATTATGAAGGCGGCACCGTATACACCCCCATCACGCTGGGTTTTGAATATTTGCCTACCAACATGATGCTTTCCGCCACGCAGGACGAGGAAGCCGCCGCCACTGTGGCTTATTTGGCCGGATTGGAACTACGCCGCGCGGGCGTGCACATCAACTTTTCCCCCGTATTAGACGTAAACAGCAACCCGCATAATCCCATTATCGGCGTGCGCTCTTTCGGGTCCGACCCGGACAATGTAACCAAGATGGGTTTGTCTTTAATGAACGGGTTTAAGGCTTCCGGCATTATCAGCGTGGTGAAACATTTCCCGGGGCACGGGAACACGACCGTAGATTCCCACTACAAAGTGCCTGTGGTGCACGATAAGCTGGACGTGATGGAAAAAACCCACTTAACCCCATTTGCCCAAGCCATACGGCACCAGGTCCCCGGTGTTATGACCGGGCACATTTTATACCCGGAGCTGGATATTAATAATATTGCCACTTTCTCCCGCCCGATTTTGCACGATTTGCTGCGTGAAAAAATGGGCTTTAACGGCTTTGTGGTAACAGACAGCTTAGATATGAAAAGCACCACTTTTTTCTGTAAAATACCGGACTGCGCCGTCAAAGCCTTAAACGCGGGGGCCGATATGCTTTTGCTGGGCAGATACATCAAAATAAACACCGTTTTTAACCGGATAAAAGAACAAATTTTAAACCAAAAAAGCACCGCGCGTATGGAGGAAGCTTCCCGGCGCATATTTAATTTAAAGAAAGAGCTGGGGTTGTTAGACGGGCCCCTCCCCGTCCCCAGCCCTACGGACAAAGCTTACCGCGCCGCCTTGCAGGACGTGAGCGACAAAGCCGTCACCCTGGTGCGCAACCGCCGCAATCTGCTTCCGTTCAAACCCGCCCGGGCGGACGGCAAAAAGCCCTCCGTTTGCGCCGTGTTTTTCGCCCCCTCCCGCTTTGCGGATCAGTTACCCAGTTTCAGCAAACCATTTTTAGAAAGCGGCTGGGACGTACGCACCTATAACGCCGCCCTTTCTCCGCGCGCCAAAGACAGCCAACGCGCCGCCCAATGCGCCAAAGGAGCGGACCTTTTGGTAGTCACCAGCCTGCAATGGGCGGATAAAACAAATATCAACCAAAAAAACGCCATTAACGGGCTGATAAAAGAAAACCCAAACACGGTTTTCATTTCTACCATGAGCCCGTACGACATTTCCAAATATCCCGAAGCGGATACGGTACTTGCCACTTACGGCTTAAGCCGCTACTCCTTGCAAAGCGCGGCAAAAATTATTTTAGGTGAACTTGAGCCCCACGGCACTTTGCCCGTGGAACTGGAAGAAGCAGATTACGGAGCCACGTCCTTGCGGGAAGAGCGGCGCGCTTTGCGGCGTTCGTTATAAAACTCAAACACCGCCGGCAGACAGGAAAGCACAATAATGGCCACTATAACATAGTGGAAATGGTTTTGCACCACAGGCAAATCCGCAAAGAAATAGCCGCCCAAGGTAAACAAAAGCACCCACAGCGCGGCCCCTATTAAGTTGTAAGAAGCAAAGTGGAAATAGGTCATTTTCCCTATTCCGGCCACAAACGGGGCAAACGTGCGGATAATGGGGATAAAACGCGCCAAAATAATTGTTTTACCGCCGTATTTTTCATAAAAAGAGTGGGCTTTGTTTAAATGGTCTTTGTTTAAAAAAATACTGTCTTTGCGGGTAAACACTTTGGGGCCGAACCATTTGCCTATTTCATAATTGCAAAAATCTCCTAGTACGGCGGCGGCAAACAGCACGGGAATTAATATCCACAAATCAATGGGGCTGCCGGCGGTAGCGGCCAGCGCGCCGCACGCAAAAAGCAGGGAATCCCCCGGCAGAAACGGCGTAACCACCAGGCCCGTTTCACAAAAAACCACCACAAAAAGCACCACGTACAGCCAAACGCCCATCATACCGGCCCAGGCGTTAAGATGCGCGTCTAGATGTAAAAAAATATCCACTATTTGAGCTAAAATTTCCATACTTATATTTTAACAAAAGCAAACCGCTGTTTGGGATTTGCCATAAAAAAGCCGCCCTGTTTCCCCAGGGCGGCTAAGCAAAACAAAGCGGTTTTAGTTGGCTTGCGGCTCGTGTTTATATTTAAACACCAGCGCGAACAATACCATAACCACTAAGGAGAACCCCGCGAAAACAAACCAGGAATTGCTCCACCCTTGCACAATGGTTTGGGACAAATCCGCCGGATACGTCTGCCCCGCAGGCAGCATGCCGTGTACGGCGGTATAAGCATTAATATGCACGTTAACCAGTTTGTTAATCACCCATTGGGCGCCCAGCGTACCAATCATAGCGCCAAAGCCGTTGGTCATCAACATAAACACGCCCTGCGCGCTGGAGCGGATGGAAGGATCCGTCTCTTTATCCACAAACAAAGAACCGGACACGTTAAAGAAATCAAACGCCACCCCATATACAATCATGGATAACACCAACATGGTAATGCCCAGCCCGGTGGTAGGGTTGCCTATGCCAAACAAACCAAAGCGCAGCACCCACGCCCCCATACTGATCAGCATCACCCGTTTAATGCCAAAATGTTTCAGCGCAAAGGGAATAAGCAAAATACACAAGGTTTCCGATATTTGGGACAGAGAAATCAACGCATTGGCGTTGTTAGCCCCCCACGAACCGGTGAACCCCGCCAAAGAGTTAAACCCATTGATAAACGGGTTGGCATAGGCGTTGGTAATTTGCAAGGACATGCCTAAAAGCATAGAGAAGATAAAGAAAATTGCCATCTTTTTTTCTTTAAACAAAGCAAACGCTTTTAAGCCCAACGCTTCGGACAAAGATTTGGCTTTGTCTTTGCATACGGGGCAGGCCGGCAAAGTAAACGCATACACGGCCAGCACAATCCCCAACGCCGCGGAAAAATACCACTGCATATAATTGTTTTGAAAGCCGGTAAAGTTGGAGATCAACATGGCGCAAATAAAACCCACCGTGCCGAACACGCGGATGGGCGGGAAAGCCGCCACCGTATCCAACCCCGCCTGGCGCAAAGCAGTATACGCCACAGAGTTAGATAGCGCCAACGTGGGCATATAAAACGCCACGCTAAGCGTGTATAAGGTATAAACGGGAGTGAAATGCACTTGCGGCAAAGAACCCATGTATCCGGCCGCGGCCAAAAAAGCCGCCGCCAAGAAATGGCACAGCCCTAATAATTTTTGGGCGGGGATCCAACGGTCCGCCACAATACCGATAACGGCCGGCATAAACAGGGACACAAAGCCCTGCGTGGCGAAAAACAAACCAATATTTTCCGCCAGACCCACATTGGCCAAAAACGCGCCCATGGAAGTCAAATACGCCCCCCAAACGGCATATTGGAGGAAGTTCATTACGGTAAGACGGGTTTTAATATACATAAGAATTTTCCTTTCGCCGGCAGGCCTGAGGCCACGGCGGCAAAAGCGGATATAACCTCCGGTAAGATAAGAACAACTGGTGCAGCGGTGCTTCCCTTGTATTGTACAAAAAAATATATAATATAGAAACCTAAAAAAGCTTTTACGCAAGGAGACCGTTTATGGCAGATTACAGCTTTGATATTGTATCCAAAGTGGACTTGAACGTTATTTCAGAAGCCGTCAGCGCGGCCAACAAAGAAATAACCAACCGCTATGATTTTAAAGGAACCAACTCTAACATTGAACTCAACCAAAAAGACAACGAGCTTCGCCTCGCTTCCAGCGATGAATATAAAGTAAATACCTTGCGCGACATTATATTCACCCGCATTGCCAAGCGCGGCATACCGCTTAAAAACATGCAGCCCCAAAAAATAGAAGCCGCCCTGGGCGGCACCGCCAAACAGACGGTAAAAATACAGCAGGGCATCCCGGCGGACAAAGCCAAAGAAATTTCCAAATCCATTAAAGAAGCCAAGCTGAAAGTTTCCGCTTCTATACAGGGGGACCAGCTTCGCGTTTCTTCCAAATCCAAAGACGAACTGCAAGCTACCATGGCTTTGCTCAAAGGCAAAGATTTTGGCGTTGAGCTGCAGTTTACCAACTACCGCTAGGAGGTTTTATGAAAAAGTTTTATCTATCCGCAGCCGTTTTGTTTTTATGCGTAACCGCCGGAGCCAAAGAGTCAGAAGACGCCTTGGAATTTTATCAGGCCCAGTCCCGCTTAGTGTCTGAAAACAGACGCCAAGACCAAGCTTACGCCGCCGCGTTGGCGGATTCGCTGGCGGTATGGCAGAAACGCTTTCCGCAAGACAAACAAAATAAAGACGCTCTTCTTTTACAGGCGGATTTGTTCGTGCGGGCGCAAGATTATCCTTCCGCTTTGGCGGCTTTGCTAAAATCCCACTATTTATTTCCGGTTCCCAACGATTCCGCCCTGCTCGGCTCCCGGGTGGAAGCCGTTATGAACGAATTGGACAAAGACCAAAAAGGCCAAGCTCTTAAACTGTTGGCGGCCAATGTGGACGCGTTAAACAAAGAACAACGCCAAGAGGCTTACCTACGCGCGCTTTATTCCATTGACACGCCGGATATGTACGCCGTCACCGCGCTGGAGATTGACGACTTTTTAGCCCAAAACCCCGGTTACGCCCAAAACGATAAAATTGAAATTTTATACGGGGACTTGCACCGCCGTAACCATAACCCCATGGCCGCCGCCGCCCAGTATAAAAAAGTAGGGGCTTTGTATCCCAAAACAAACTATAAAGCGGCCAGCACCCGCATGGCGGCGGACGTCTACGCCGATGACTTAAAAGACCCGCAAACCGCCACGGCCATGTATAACCAGGTGTTAAAAAATTATCCGGATTCCGTGGAAATCGGCGTAGTATACAAACACTTGGGCATTATGGAAGAAAACAATAAAAATTATGAAAACGCCCTTGCCTATTATGATAAAGCCATACAAATGCTGGAAGGCAAACCCGCCGCTTATGACGCCATGATTGGCAAGGCGGACGTGTACGCAAAAATGAAAGATTACCAAAGCGCTTACAACACGCTCGTCCAAACGGCGGATGCCTTTAACGAAAATGAGGAAAAATACGTTTCCACCATGCTCAAAGCGGCCGAAGTGGCGGACCGCCGGTTAAAAGACCGCAGCCAAAAATCCGTCACGCTGGAGAAAATCCTGCTGGCCTACCCGCAGACCCGCCACGCGCCGGAAATTATGTTTGAGCTGGGCTACTGCTATGAAAAACAAGGCAAAATCGTACAGGCCGCCGCCATGTATAAAAAGCTAATACTGGCCTACCCTACCGATACTTTTGCCGAAAAAGCCCAACCCCGTTTAGACCGTTTAAACAAATAACCCTTACCGGTAAACAAAAAACCCCGGGGAATAAACCCCCGGGGTTTTTGTTTTGTTAAAAAACACTACCGGCCGGATTTTTCTTCCATAATATCCACAATCATCGGGTCCACCCGGCTCATGCCTTGGCTGGAAATATTGCCTAAGTTCTGTATGGTTTCCTCCGCCGTGCGGCCGACAAAGCCTTCCACTTCGGTAATGCCGTAATCATTAATAGCCATATAGGCGGAGCGTATAGCGGAATCGGTAGAGCTGACCACTTTTAACGCGCAGCCGCTTTTGGCCCCGTCGCACAGCATACCGCCAATATCGCTGATAATATTATTAACAGCCAGCGTAATGGCCGGAACGCAGGCCCCCCGCTGCTGAAACACAATCGCCGCCGTAGCCCCCACTCCTGCGGCAATGGCGCAGCCGCATATAGGGGCCAGCTCTCCCGTAAATACTTTCACATAGCCGTTTAATAAATGGGAAAGAGCAATGCTTTTTAAAATAGTGGTTTCCTCCACCCCCATTTCTTTGCCCACTTTCCAAGGCACCAAAATAGTTACCACCCCTTGGTTTCCGGACTCCCCGCTGCTCATTACCGGCACGGGGCGCCCGTCCATGCGCGCGTCCGCCGCGCAGGCGGTTAAAATTTTAGTGGAAGAAAGCAAATCCATTTGCAGCAATCCTTTGCGCACCAGCTCTTTAATATAAAAACCCACTTTCTGCAAAGCTTGGCCCATTTCCGCCGCTTTTAAATTCATTTCCACGCCCTTTTTGATATAGGCCAAATCGTCCGCGTCGGCCTGTTGGGCCGCGTCCAGTAAATCCGCCAGAGTGGCTCTGCGCAAAGCTTCTTTATATTGGGCGGGGCCGGCCGGTTTATTTTCTTGCGGGGAATCCTCCCGCAACACTTTGCCGTTCACGCTAAGCAAAGTAACGTGGGTATGGCTGCCGGAAATAACACACTTGGCCGTTAACCCGCCCGCGCCTTGGGCCTCACACTCCACATAAAACCCATGCGCCTGCGGCAGTACATGCGCCGTAACGGCGTGGGCGTTTACCATTTTCTTTGCTTGAGAGAGCACTTCTTTATCGGCCCCGCTGAGTATTTCCATATTCAGCTCCGGCTTGGCAATCAACAGCCCCATGGCGCCGGCCAGCAGGTTGCCTTTTTCCCCCTCTGTGTTGGGAATGCGCACCCCCATACCGTTTTTATAAGTGCCCGCGTCCAACTTAAACACCGCTTTTTGGGGAATCTTCCCCAACGCTTTTGCCGCATAAGCGGCGCAAAGGGCCACGGAAACGGGCTCCGTACAGCCCATGGCCGGATATACTTGGTTAGCCAATACTTCTTTTAATAAATTCATCATATTTTTCCATTTGCTCTTAAACTGTAATGTGTGCCTTTTCCTACAATAATATGATCATACACGCTAATGCCCAGCAGGCGGGCCGCGTCTACCACCTCGCGCGTAAGCAAAATATCCTCTACCGAAGGGGTAGCGTCCCCGGACGGATGATTATGCACCAAAATGACAGCCGCCGCCTTGGCCGCCAGCGCGCACTCCACTATTTTGCGCGGGCTTACGCTGACGCGGTCTATTAAACCCGTGGCAATAATTTCCGCTTTGGTAACCGTATTGCGCACCGAAAGATAAATCAGTTCCAAACACTCTTCGCTTTTCCCTTCCAAAGACGCTTTGCAATACTGCGCCACCTGCTCCGGAGTGCGTATGGTTACTGTTTCGCGCACGGCCTCCAAGGCATAACGCTTAAACACTTCTCTTACCAGTTTAATAAATACGGCGGTATTGGGGCCTATGCCCTTTACGCTTTTCAATTCCTGCGGGGACGCGTCCAGCACGCCGGATAAAGAGCCAAAACGTTTTAGCAAAGCCCAAGCCAGCGGCTTGGTATCCCGGCGGGCGATGGCGTACGTCAACAGCAGTTCCAGCACTTCATGGTCTAAAAAAGGCGCAAGGCCTCCTTCGGCAAATTTGCCGCGGATACGCTCCCGGTGGCCCAGGTAGGAAGGTTTTTCTTTCGGCTTCATAGTGATAGTTTTTATTATACCGTTTTTAATGTTACAATAGGTATACAAACTCCATACCCCTAACAGGGCGAAAAAGGATTTTTTATGGCCAAAAAAATAGTAGTTATCGGCGCGGGCCCGGGCGGATACCCGGCCGCGTTAAAAGCAGCCTCCTTAGGCGCGCAAGTAACATTAATTGAAAAAGACAAAATAGGCGGGGTCTGCCTCAATTGCGGGTGCATTCCGTCCAAATCTTTATTAGACGCGGCCCACCGTTTTGAAACCGCACGCCGCCTGCCCGCTTTATGCCAAGACGGAGCGGAACAGCCAGCACTTTCCTTAACGCAAAGCATTTCCTGGCCTAAGGTGCAGGCTCGCCAAAAAGCGGCCACCCAAAAATTAACCGCCGGCATAATGACTATGCTCAAAGCCAAAAAAGTAACCGTTATCACCGGTACGGCCAGCTTTAAAAACGCCGCTGAAGTGTTGGTAAAAACGGCGGACGGGGAACAAACCCTTCCGTTTGACGCCTGCATTTTAGCCACCGGCAGCACGGCGTTTTTCCCGCCCGTTTTGCAGGCCGTAAAAGACAAAATTTACGATAACTCCACCATTTTTGACATGCCCCGCCTGCCTAAAAGCTTAACCATTATCGGCGGAGGCGTAATCGGCTGTGAGTTTGCGGAGCTGATGCACGGTTTTGGCGTACAGGTAAATATTGTGGAAATGCAAGAACGCCTGCTGCCGCTTATGGACGAAGGACTATCCCGCGCGCTTACGCAAAGTTTCACCAAACGCGGCATTCATATTTACACGTCCCAAAGCGCCGCCGGCGTAACTTGCGGGGAAGACAAAAAAACCGTAACACTTTCTGACGGCGCCGTGTTGGAAAGCGAAGAAATCCTGGCCGCCATCGGCCGCAGCGTGGATTTAAGCGCCATGGGGTTGGAAGCCCTGGGCATAAGCTGGAGCAGAAAAGGCGTTACGGTGGACCCGCGCACCCTGCGCCTGAAAGACAATATTTACGCGGTGGGGGACGTAAACGGCCTGTGTCTGTTG
The DNA here is from genome assembly GCF_949292495.1 of Candidatus Avelusimicrobium aviculae. NCBI lineage: Bacteria > Pseudomonadati > Elusimicrobiota > Elusimicrobia > Elusimicrobiales > Elusimicrobiaceae > Candidatus Avelusimicrobium > Candidatus Avelusimicrobium aviculae. Next base: position 19,331 of record NZ_CASEZB010000032.1, on the reverse strand, counting down.
GCGCACGCCGCCACGCGCCAAGGGGAAGTGGCCGCCCAAAACGCCTGCGGGCAAAACGCCGTGTATCATAACGAGCAGGTTCCTTCCGCCATTTACACCCGGCCGGAAATAGCCTGCGTGGGTCTAAGCAAACAATCCGCCCAAGAACAAGGGATAGACCTTAAATCCCATAAAGCGTTTTTGCTGGCCAGCGGCCGCGCCCAAGCGCAAGACGAGACGGAAGGATATTTTGAACTGCTCAGCAACCGCCAAACCGGCCAGCTGCTGGGGGCCAATTTCTGCGGGGCCAACGCCACGGAGCTGATTCACATCGTCAGCGCCATGTTGGCCGCGGACATGACGGTACAAACCGCACAGGAAATCATTTTCGCCCACCCCACCTTGGCTGAGTCCATAGGGGACGCGTTACACAAATGAACCCGTTTGTCATCATCCTGGTGCGCCCGCGGGACCCAAACAACATCGGCGCCTGCGCGCGCGCCATGGCAAATTTTGGCTTTAACGAGCTGCGCATTGTAGACCCGTACAACCCCGTTTGGCAGGAGGCCGTCAGCGCGGTGGGCGCGCAGGATATTTTAAAAAACGCACGCCTATTTTCCACCCTGGCAGAAGCCTTGGAAGATACCGAATTTTCCCTAGCCACCACCGCCCTTAGAAAACGCGTCATTGAACAAGAAATTTTATTTCTGCCGGATATGGGCTCTTTTCTTCAAAAGGCACCGGGCCGGCGCACCGCCATTGTGTTTGGAAACGAAAAAAGCGGCTTAAGCGGGCAGGACATCGCCCGTTGCAACGCCGTTTTAAACATTCCCACCACCTCCCGCCAGCCTTCCATTAACTTAGCCCAAGCGGTATTGTTGGTTTGTTATGAAACGGCCAAATCCATGGGATTAAAACCCCTGCGCGCCGCCAAGCAAACGGTTTATCCGTCAGACGCCCAGCGGGAAGTGGTGGTGCGGGAACTGGACAGCCTGTTCCTATCCGCCGGATTAAAGGAAGACTGGCCCGCCTCCACCCGCAAAAACTTAATACGCAGCGTCCTTTCACGCCAAAATTTAGACCGAAGCGCCCTCTTCTTAATCAAAAGCTTGGCTGAGAAGCTGCGCCAACACGGCAAATAGACTCTTTCTTTTAAAGCCAAGCCCCCTATATTTTGTTAAAATATAGAAAAGGAGCACCGCCCGTTTTTATGGATTACAATATTTTAGTGATAAACCCGGGGTCTACCTCGGACGATATAGGCTACTACCGCGGAAACACCCCCGTGTTTGAGGTAACGGTACGTTACTCTATGACGGACCTGGAACCCTACGAAGGCAAAAATGTTATTGAACAGCTGCCCCTTCGCAAAAAATTAATTTTAGATTATTTAATAGACCACAATATCCCGCTGGAAGAAATTAACGCCGTTATCGGCCGAGGCGGGTTTATTAAGTCCGTATCCGGCGGCGTGTATGAAGTAAACGAGCAAATGTTAAAAGATTTAAGCGCCGGAACCTACGGAGGCATACACCCCAGCAATTTAGGGGGTATTTTGGCGCATGAAATCGCCCAAATAGCCCACTGCCCCAGCTTTATCGCCAACCCGGTGGTAATTGACGAATTACAGCCCATCGCCCGTTATTCCGGCATGCCGGAAAACCCGCGCATATCCATTTTTCACGCGTTAAGCCAAAAACGTGTGGCCCGCATGATTGCGGAAAAAATGGGCAAGAAATACACCGATGTAAACTGCATTATCTGCCACGGCGGGGGCGGCATTACGGTGGGTGCCCACTGCAAAGGCCGCGTGATAGACGTGAACAACGGCTACGAGGGAGACGGCCCCATGACCCCCCAAAGAAGCGGCGGCGTGCCGGCGGCGGGGCTGATGCAAATGTGCTTCAGCGGCAAATATACTGAGCGCGACATTAAACTGAAACTGCGCGGCAAAGGCGGGCTGGTGGCGTATACCGGCACCTCGGACGTAAAAGATTTGGAAGAGTTTATCCGCACCGGCGTAAAACGCCCCGGTTCCATGATTTTTTGCACGCGGGAACAAGCGCAGGAAGCGCGCGATGCCATGGTATACCAAATAGCCAAATACATAGGCGCTATGGCGGTGGTGTTAAAAGGGAAAATAGACTTTATCGCGCTGACCGGCGGGCTGATGCACAGTAAAACCATCCCGCAGCAGCTGGGGGAATATGTGGGCTGGCTGGCCCCGTTGTACGTCTTCCCCGGCAGTGAAGAGAAAGTAGCCCTGCGCGAAGCGGCCCAGCGCGCCTTGCAGGACCCTTCCCTGGTGAAACGCTACGTATAATTTATATTTGTACCAACAGTAAGGAGAATAAAAAATGAAATTCAACAGTTTCGCTGACTTAATCAGCCAAGTAAAAGGCAAATCCAACCGGGTAGTGGTTCCCGGCGCCAACAACAAAGAGGCCCTGCAGGCCATTAAAATGGCGGACGACAACGGCCTAATCTCCCACGGTATTTTAATCGGCCCCATTAACGCCGTAAAAGCCATGGTAAAAGAAGCCGGCCTGCCGGAAGGAAAATTTGAATTTATTGACTGTGAAGACGTTCCCACCATGTGCAAACTGGCGGTAGACCAAATCTTAGCCGGCAAAGGCGATTTTTTAATCAAAGGGCTGGTAGACACCAAATATTACATGAAAGCCATTTTGAATAAAGAAGCCCATTTAGTGCCGGAAGGAGCCCTGTTGTCCCACTTTGTATTATTCAGCACGCCTAAATACAAAAAACCGTTTGCGGTAACGGATTCCGCCGTAGTCATCGCCCCTACCTTGGAACAAAAGGTAAAAATCATTCAAAACGCCGTGGACACCATGCATAAACTGGGCTTGGCCGAGCCGAAAGTAGCCGTTGTGTGCCCGGTGGAAAAAGTGAACGAAAAAATCCCCAGCACGGTAGACGCCGCCGCCTTGGCCCAAATGAACGCTGAAGGCAAAATTACCGGCTGTACGGTGGAAGGCCCGTACGATTTTTATATTTCTATGTCCGCCGAACGCGCGGCCGAAAAAGGCATTTCCGGCAAAAAAGTGGCCGGGGACGCGGATATTTTGGTCCTGCCGGATTTAGACGCCGCCAACCCGTTCTATAAAGCCCTGGCTTTCTTTGGGCAAGACATGGAAGCGGCCGCCGTACTGGTGGGGCCCAAAATCCCGGTGATTTTGCCTTCCCGCGCGGACGACCCCAAAGTAAAGCTCAACGCCATTGCCTTGTGCTCTTACTTAAAAGACCAAAAATAACTCAATCTTGCAGGGCGTACCCATACCGGGGCGCCCTGCATTTTGTATATAATAAACCAAATGAACAAATTGCGCTTTCTTAATTTTTTTAATAAACATTACCGCCGCTACCATGACTTGCTGTTTTATTTTTTAACCCTTTCCGTCATTACGCTGGCGACGGTGCTTGCCGTTCAAATCACCAAAGAAAAGAACGAGCAGGAGTTAATCAACCTGCAGGAAAAACAAATAGCCGTAGAAGAATTTACCGTTAAACAAAAACCCATTTTTGTGGCTTTGCAAGATGCCGGGCTTTCCAACCGGGAAGTGTTTGAAATTGTAAATAAATTAAACGAAGTAACCGATACCCGCCGCCTGCAAAACCGGGATACCTACTCTATTTCCACTGATCAGGAAGGCCATTTTAATATGCTTTTGCTGAACCAAGGGTTTAAGCATTTCTATGTGGCTAATTTGGAAGGAACGCTTATTTCCGGCGTGAGCGACGTGGAAATAAAAACCCGCGTAAAAACAGCCGCCGGGGAAGTGGAAGGCTCTTTATTTAATTCCATGCTTAAAGAAGGGGCTACCGTACCGCTGATTGTGGATTTTACGGACGCCTTCTCCTGGACGATGGACTTCAACTCCGAAACCCAAAACGGGGACCGCTACGCCGCCCTGTGGGAAGAAAACTACACGGCGGACGGCACCATCACCAGCCAAGACTTGCTGGCCGCTTATTACAAAGGACAAAACGGCCTGACCTACGCCTTGTATTTTAACGGGGAATTTTACGATGAAACCGGCAAAGTAAGCAAAAAAATGTTCTTAAAAGCGCCTATCAGTTTTCGCAGTTACCGTATTTCCTCACGTTTTAGCTATGGGCGGTTACACCCCATTTTGCGTATCCGCCGCCCGCATTTGGGCATAGACTACGCCGCCCCCGCCGGCACCCCCATAGACGCGGTGGCGGATGGAACCGTTACTTACGCCGGGCGCAAAGGCGGCTTTGGCAATTACGTGGAAATCAAACACGCCAACAGCTATGTTACCTCTTACGGGCATTTAAAAGGCTTTGGCAAAGGCATTAAAAAAGGCGCGCGCGTAACCCAAGGGCAAACCATCGGTTATGTGGGTTCCACCGGGCTTTCCACCGGGCCGCATTTGGATTTCCGCATTAAATACAAAAATAAATTTATAGACTTTTTAAAGATGAAGAACCGCAACAATGCAACCCGTTCCGTAAGTAAAGAAGAACGCAAAGAGTTTGACGAATTAAAAGCGTTGTACTTAAAAGAGCTGGACCGGGCTACCAAAGAAGCGGATGAAAAAGCCAAAGCCAATACAGCTTCCCAAGAAAAAGAAGCCCAGGCTGAGGAGAACAAATGAAGAAAAAAATTGCTTTAACCGGTGGGCCAAACAGCGGGAAAACGACGGCGCTGTCTGTATTAAAAGAAACGTTCGGCCCCCAAGTGGAACTGGTACGGGAAGCCGCCACCATGATTTTTAGCGGCGGTTTTCCCCGGCAAGACAACAGCCGCCCGCATATAGAAGCCGCCCAGCGCATTATTTTCCACGCCACCAAACAGCTGGAAAGCCTGGCGGAAAAAACGTCTGACGCGAAGCTCATCGTTTGTGACCGCGGCACCGTGGATGCCGCCGTTTACTGGCCGGGCGGAGTGGAAGATTTTTTCAAACACATGGGAACCACGTTAGAGGCCGAAGTAGCCCGTTACGACGCGGTACTGCATTTGTCCCCGCCGTCCAACCCGGCTTTCTACCAATCCACCCATGTTCGTACGGAAAATTTGGAACAGGCTTTTGAAATTGACCGCAAAATTTTAAAAATTTGGGAAAACCACCCCAACCGTTTGATTGTGGGCGGGACGGAACATTTTTTTGAAAAAGCGGAAATTATTAAAAATTTTGTAGAAAAATTAATTCAAAAATAGGACCTTCTATGAAAAAGAAAATCGTTTTAACAGGCGGCCCCAGCGGCGGGAAAACAACCGCCCTGTCTATTTTAAAAGAAACTTTCGGCAATAAGATTGCCTTGGTGCAGGAAGCGGCCACCCTTATTTACAGCGGCGGTTTCCCCCGCAAAGACAACAGCCCCCTGCACATTGAGCACGCGCAAAACATTATTTTTTACACTGTACACCAGCTGGAACATTTGGCGCAGGTAACCTCCGCCGCGGACATTATCGTGTGCGACCGCGGCTCTATAGACGGCGCCGTCTACTGGCCGAAAGGGCCGGAAGATTTTTTTAAAGCCATGAACACCACGCTGGAAGCGGAACTGGCCCGCTATGATGCGGTGCTGCACCTCTCCCCGCCGCCGGAAAAAGATTTCTATCAAGCCACCAACGTGCGTACGGAAAACCTGCAGCAGGCTTTTGAAATTGACGACAAAATTTTAAAAATTTGGGAAAAACACCCCAACCGTTTGGTTGTCCCGCGGGAAAAACATTATTTTGAAAAAGCGGAAATTATTAAAAATTTTGTGGAAAAAATGCTTTCCGAAAAATAATAAGGAGTTTTAATTTATATGTGGAATCCGTTTAAAAAACAAGAAGAGGCCGAGCCAGCCCAAACGGCGGAAGCGGCCCCCAAAAAACCGAAGCAATCCATAGAGGAACGCCTGGAAAAAGAGCTGGACTCTCTGCCGGCCATGTTTAAAAGCAAATTAAAGGACCCGGCTGTTAAACAGCGCTTTATTGATATTGCCAAACGCATGGAAAAAGACGGCGTAGACTTTAAAAGCATACGCGCCATGAAGAAATGGATGGAAGCCCATAAGGCCGAATTTCAAAACCAAAACGGCGAAGTGCAAAAAGTGGAAACCGTGGTGCATGAGGGGCCCAAAATCGGCCGTAATGACCCGTGCCCCTGCGGAAGCGGCAAAAAATACAAAAAATGCTGCGGCGCCAATAAATAACATCTGAATAAAAAACCCCGCCATAAGGCGGGGTTTTTATTTGCGCACTAAAATATTACGGCTCACGGGCTAAGGTAAAAGCCATTACCTGTTTGGCCCCGGCTTGCTTTAAGGCCGCCGCACAGCCTTCCAGCGTAGCCCCGGTAGTGGCCACATCATCTATCAGTAAAATGCGCTTGCCCTTTACATCCGGCAATGCGGCGAACGCCCCCAGCATATTGATTAGGCGCTCCTGCCTCTTTAAATGCGCCTGGGAAAGCGTGTCTCTCTGGCGAAGCAATACTTCCCCGCGCAGGGAAAGACCCGTGCGCTTACAGAAACTTTCCGCTAACAGCTGGGACTGGTTATATCCGCGCATACGCCGTTTTTTAGGGTGAAGCGGAACGGGAACCACCCAGTCTATGGGTGTTAGCTCCGGGTATTTTATAAACTCCTGCGCCATGCGCTCCCCTAAAAACTCCGCCAAGAAACTGTATCCTTGGTATTTAAACGCGTGGATTAACGCCTGGGTTTGGGGGCCAAACAGCCAGGCCGAACGTATGACGCCGCATTTAAACGTTTTGGCCTTGCTTCCCCGGCAGCGCGCACAATGCGCTCCCCCGGCGGGAAGGACCGTTCCGCACCGGCGGCAAATAAGAGGCCCCGGGCATTGTATTTGGGAAAAACACGAAGCGCATAACGGAAAATCTTCCCCAAACGGCAAATCCGCCCCGCAGGAAAAGCAGGTTTTAGGAAACAGTATATGCAAGATATATTTTCCAGTTTGAACAAACAGCCGTTTCGCGCGATGCATAAACACCCATATATTAAAATTGTACGGTAATGTTGGCGGAAAAATTATAAGCGTCGTAATCTTCCGTGGCTACGTACGCGTGTTTTAAAATACTGTATCCGCCCGACACGTTAAAACGCAAGTTTTGGGACATTTCATAATCCAGCGAGGTGGTAATATCATACAATTCGTAATTGTCGGTCACCTCCACCGGGGAAGATTTATCCGTATAACTAAGCACGGTATTCCAAATCACGCGGTTAGTGGCGTTATAATTGCGGTTTACAAAAGGCAGCCATATCCCACGGGGGAGGTTAAAGTCCCAACGTAAAGTTAAACTGGGAATGGTTTCCGTGGTGCTTTCGCTCAGTTTGCCCACCAGCCATTTATCATGGGAAGTGTAGGTGAGTTTAGGCGTTAAGCGTAAATTTCCGATATAAAAAGACGTCTGCACGGATAAATCTTCATCTTCATAGCGTTCCAAATTGGTGCCGGCGCGCAAGTCTTGCGTGTCAGACTTTTTACGCGTAAAGTTTAACACGTTATCAAAATAATTAAACAAGATAAAGCGCAAATCCCCGCCGTATTGGGTTTCCAAACCGTCTTGGGATTGTTCGGTAGTTTGCGTAATTAAACTGTAACGCAATTTTAAGTTGGAAGAACTGAGCCAAGAACCGGCGTAAAAGAATTTTTCCAAATCACTGATGGAAAAGACCAAATCCGGCAAGGTTTGGCTGACAGAGTCATATTCCGTCCCCGTTTGGTTATTGGTTTGCGTGGTATAACTGAAGTTATTAATCAGGGAAACCGTTTGCAGCGGGGCAGCCATGCCGGTTAACTCATATTTAGCAAAAGGAGACCAGCGCTGGGAAGAGGTAAACGTATCACGCAAAGTCATAGAGCTTAAATACCCGTAGCGGCCCACATCTCCCATGGAACCGCGAATCCATAATTCTTTACGGGAATCAAAACCGCTGTCTACGTCATTCCAGCTGTCCGCGTCCTGTATGCGGAACGAATTGGAAATTACAAACGTATTAAACAGTTTGCTGTTGGGCAGGAGTTCGTTTCCGTTTAAAGTTAAAGCAACGCCCCCGTCCGCATTACGGTTAATGGATTTTACCGCTCCTATCCCCACATCTTCTTTTTGCCCGTTTGCGGCAACCGTTTTGGCGGTTAGATTGTTATTTTCTATCGTAGAGATATTGTAACTAAACGAGGGAGCCAACCAAGAGGCCATCTTCCAGGTGCTGGTAAAGCCGGTGCTTTGATTCATGGCTTTGGGATATTTAAAGTTTTGCGCTTCCCCGCTTTCATAACGCAAGCGTTCTTCCGTACTTTTGGTAATGTTATAACTGGGAACAAAGTTAAAGTTATTCGTAGGCTGATAATTCACCTTTACATTGAGTTTTTGGGTGTCCTCATCCGTGTTATAATTATTGACGGACTCCGCATGCATGTCTTTGGCATAATCTATTTTGGTATTGGTAAAGTAATACCCGGCGTTCACGCTTTTTAAGGTTTGCGTTTCATGACTGACGGTAACGCCGTATGTATGCACGTCGTCTTTACGTTGCAGAAGGTCATAATCCGTTTGGTCCATGGTGTATTCCAAACCTACTTTGGGCATATTTTCTTTTATAAAATCACCGCGCACCACGGCGCGTTCCCGCTCCACCTTGCCTTTATCCAACAAACTAATGGTGTTATAGTCTGTGCTGTCTTCAATATTGGGGGTTACCACCGTACTGCGGGTTAAAGTAGCTTCCATGGGGAATTCTTCTACTTTGTCTACTTTCAAATAATATTCTTCTTCCGTCTTTTCCTGGTTTTTGGAAACCGTAAGCGGCGTTTCAAAATTGCTGTCTTGGTATTTGTATTTGGCGCCGGCGCTGCCCCAGCCATCTAATTTAACGGCTACATTGCCCGTATAGGCCTGCCCGTGCTGAATAATGGTTTCCGCCAAGTGAATAACATTTAACCACACATGCCCGCCCTGTACGCCGGGAACGGGGCTGTCGTCCTTTTGCATACCGGCTATAATTAAACTTACTTTCTTAAAATTCATCACCCCGCCCGGCACGCGGTGGCGGGCCACGCGTACGTTGTATTCTTCTTTAGAAGCGTTTTCAAAAGAATCGGCAATGCCGTCCCCGTCTGTATCCACCATTTTTAAGGAAATCAACCGCCAGCCGTCAAACCCGGCGGGGACAATGACTTTATCGTAATTATTTTCCGTACCTACTTTTAAGAAAAACTCAGACCCGGCGTTAGACTCTTCACTATGCAGCAGAAAGCGAAATTCTTTATGCTGGGTAAAATCCATGCTGGAAAAGTTGCGGCTGGCGTATAATTCCCCCACCGGGTGTTCATCGGTGGCATCATCCGGTACCGGGCTTAAGCCCAAGGTATTAAATTCAATATCCAAAGACTGGTCTTTGGCGTTTACGGAATCAGTCGCTTTTTTCAAGTTGCCGATGGAACCATACAAATAATTAAAAACTTCCAAGCCGTCCCCGTGTATATCATTAAAAATAGGCTCGTAATTGGCGTTATCCACATTATTGATACCGGTTACTAAAATGCGTTTGTCTTCATTGTTTTCCATGGTATTCCAAGCCGTGCCGGAAAGAGCCACGTTGGCAATTTTAATTTGCCCTTTATATTTACCGGCGGTGCGCATTTCATCGGTCATTTTTAAGGTAATACGCAAATGGCGCACAGCCGTCCACTGGTCTTTTACGTCTGCAATGTCCAAGGGTGTTACAAAGGTTTGCCAGCTGTCAAAATTAATACGGTTGTCCGTCCAAGAAAATTGGTCGTTATCCGCGATGGAACCCTCCCCCTGGGCAAAACCGAAGTTACCCAATGTAGGTATTTCCTCCGCGTCAAACTGGCCGTTGCCGTTTAAATCCTGCGTATCTATGCGGCCGTTTGGCTGGGATTCCGGGTTATACACGTTATTCACAAACGGGTTATAGCGGTGGAGGGTGCCGTCCGGGTCTTCATATTCCCAGCCGATGTCCTCATTGGGGGCTAGGCTGTTGCGGCATTGGACATCTTCCGTCTTAGGCACCAAACTGCCGCTGCTGCACTGGGTATACATACCGGAACTATTGTCTGAATATTCGCTGATATTACCAAAAGTAACGTTTAACTGCGGGCCGTTTGTTTCCCCGCGCATGGTTAAATCAAAAGAAGTTTTGTCTGACAAATCCACCCCGCTGGTGCTTAACGGATAGACGATAGAGACCTCATCATACCCGTCTTCCAAATAACTTTTTCCCGTATCCGGATTAATGGTGGTTGCGGCTTTGGTAAAATCGTAATTTATAATCAAAACCTGTTGTTTGTCATTGTAGTTGCTTACGGAGTTAGGGTTCACCTCCAGCGTGGGAATATCCTGTGTATCCCATGCCACAGAACCCCAAAACGCCGCTTTGCCGCTGGGGTTGGAGGCTATAAGCCAGTCTCTAAACACTTTTGAGCCGCCCGTTTGCACACTGGTTTCGTTCATGCTGTCCACCATGGCATACCCAAACTGGTTGGGATTATTGCGGGACTCAGCCACCTCCGCCCCGAAATCCACCGATACTTTGTCCGAAAGTTTAATATCTTTCCCGTTGATATCCGCCCCATACACCAACAAATCTTTGCTGTAATTGCCTACTTGCGGAACGGTGGTGGGTTTATCGCCCCCTTCTTTCAGCAACGTGGTGCCCAGTTGTATTTTATCCCACAGCTTATAGTCTAACCGGCCGCCCATAACAGAGGTGTTGGAACCGCTTCCGGTTACGGTGTCATAAGTGATATCTATAACGGAAGAATCCGTTATATCATCTCCTTTGTAAAAAGTGATAAAGCCGGAGGTATAGTCAATATAATAATCATTGTTTCGGGTAAGCGTTTTGCCGTTTAATTTAACCGTTTCAGACTCAATAACGATGTTGGACTCAATAAAATACGTTTTTACTTTGGAGGTATACTCCACTTTAAACGTGCGGTTGTAAGAAGACACCGGCGTGGTATTATACAATGTGCTGTCGGCAAAGCGGCGCTCCAAATAAAACACCCCGTTGTCAAAATCCATAATGATGTTGCTGGGATAGGTAAGCGTGCCGCCGCCGTCCACCGGCAAGGAAATTTCCTGCCCGGCCGCATCCATCACGCGCAGGAGGAAATTGCCTTTTCCATTATCGCGTGTAATTTGCTGGGCGCCCAAAGCGTAATATGTTTTTAATTCCAGCTGGTAAGAGGTTTCATTAGAGGTAAACGCAACGGGCTTTTCGTTTTCTGTCTTGATTAGTTTAATATCCCCCGCGTCCCCCATCACCTGGCTTAAACGGTTTCCGGTGGTGCTTACATAGTCCACCGCTATAAAACTTTCCGCCGTGATGGCGCGTTTAAACTGAATAATGCCGCTGGCATAGTCCACCGTATAATCCGTACCGCGGGTAAGCAAACGCCAATTAGCGGTGCGCTTGCCTCCGCCCAATACGTCAGAGGCGGTTTTAGAAATAGGCACAAAGTCATAATCCGTGCTGTTGGCGTCTAAATAAATTTCTTCCGTGCCGGGGGATATGTTCCCCATAACGGCGGCCCATTGTTGGTAGGCGTCCGTATAAAAGCCGGTAGGCAGGCGGCCCTGCGTATCTTTTTTAATGTTTCCGCCAAAGGTTAAATCGTAATAAGTGCGGCGTTTATAGTCCGCGTCTGACAAAGAGTTAATTTCCAGCACGCTGCTGCCGATAAATTGCTTTTGCTTGCTGGACCCCTTGGTTTGGGAGCCGATAAGTCTTAAATTTAAATCTTGATACTGCAGGTGCATCTGCGCGCCAAACAATTGCTTTTGGTAAGCAATAAATTCTGTTTCCGGCAAGGATAAATTAATATCCCCGAATTCAGCCAGCTGTACAAATTCCCCCGGTTTGCCGCGGTACGCTACCGAGATGGTCTTTTCTTCTTCACGTTGGTCATCATAGTCAATATCCACAAAAACGCGGTCTAAAATTTTACCCTGCATTTTTAATTGCAGTTCCTGCAACATGGTGTTACTGCGCAGGTTGCGTTCCTCGGTGGTGTTATTATCGTCCTCTTTATAGCGTTTGGCTTCCATCTTAAAACCCAGCACATAACGCCCGGTAAGGGCGATGCTGGTGCCATACAAAGGCAGGGAAAGCGTAGGGTTTAAAAGGGTTAAATCCGGTATTGGTTCGGGATCCTTATCCAGCTTGTAGGCCCCTTCCACGGAGGTTACCGCCTGGCGCCAGAACTCATCGGAATACTTAAGCAGCTGGGCGTCATCGGTGGGTTCCTCCACGGTTAATTCTTTTTCACGCTGGGCCTCTTGGTCTTGCGCGAAGATATCATATTGGTTTTTGTCCACCAGGCTGTACGGCAAGTCTTCCGCCCTCAAACCAGGCGGAAGTATAAGTTGCGTGCACAAAAGCAGGCACAGAAAGGTCCGGAGGATTTTCATGGGGGCAAAATACCTCATTTTTTATTCTATAATATTTGCCTTTTTTTAGCCCGGTGTTTTGGGCATAAAAAATCCCCCTGGAAAAGGGGGATTAAATTCATGAAAAAACAGCTCTACTTTACTTCGTACATTTCTAAACGCACTTCCTGCGCCCCTTGCTGCAAAAACAGAAAAATTTTATCTCTTTTTTGGGCGGGTATTACCTTTTCCAAATGCGCGTAATCCAACGAACCGGGATATTGCTTAAAATCACGGCTGAAAACCACTTTGCCGTCCCGGCGGACCTCCACCAAACCAATATTTTCGCTTATATTAATATCCGTAATTTCCACCCCGTTAAAGACCAAGGGTTTAAACACTTTTCCCCAGTTTTCCATAGCCAGGAACAAATCGTCTATGGCCGTTTTGGCGTCTACCGCAAAGCCCAGCTTGCCTTGAAAGCTTCCGCTGTGAATGCCAACCACTTCCCCCTGCGCGTTAAGCAGCGGGCCGCCGCAAGCGCCATTGCCCCGGCCCACAGGCGGCAAGGTGGTAATAATTTTGTATCCGCATACATCTAATATGCGCCTGCCGGCGTTTTTACTGTAATCTTTGGGACGGAATCCGGAATCCGGAAAGCCAAAAGAGTCCACCATCGTATTCTTTTGGGCGCTTTCCCCCGATATAACAAGCGGCCTGACATGTTCCTTTACTTCCGGGGGTAATGAAACAAGAGCGGCATCCACCCCGTTAAAACCATATGAACCTGACGCCTCCACATATCCAAAATACAACACAGGGGTGCCGTCCTCCCGGTAAAAGCGCATTTTAAGGCGATTGCCCGCCCGCCCGGAAACATGGTAAGACACCACTCCCCAAATCTGTCCGTCCCGCTCAAAAACAAAACCGGAACCGCGGGTGGAACCATCCTCAGGCACGATAACTTGAAAAATGGACTGGCGGATATGTTTTTCAATCTCCTGCCGGCGGGAATTTGCCGCGCCACGCGCCACACGCTGTTCTAAACGGCGCATAGCATGCTGAACCTCACTCCCCGCCGCCACGCGGGCGGCCCCCACCGATTTTTCCGCCGCTTTTTGCAAACTTTTAACCAACTGTTTGCCGGATTGGGCCCGCGCGCAAACCGCGAAATTGCATAAGAAAATAAAAAATAAACACGCTAAAATTTTCATGTTGCTATTTTCTCACTTGATATTCTATTACCTTATCTACCCGGCCGTGGGAAACCACCTCAAAAACCACCACATCCCCCGGCTGCACATGGCTTGTAACAAAAATCTTTTCCACTCTGGCATACGTAAAAGGCGCTTTGAAATGGTCCATATCCACCCTTTCCAGCAAGCGGCCGGCCCTTTTCAAAGAAACGCCCCCTAAACTCTGAAACGGCTCTATTTCAAATACCGTCTTCCCCAATATTTTTACAGGCTGGGAAGCTCTGCCAAAATAAAAATAACGAAGTAATTCCTTAATACCGTTTGCTGATACGGCAAAAGTTTGTTTTCCCTTTTCGCTTCCGCAATGCATGCCAAGCACATATCCGCCGCGGCCGATCACCGGCGCACCGCAAAACCCGCTGGGAGCAGGCGGAAGCTGATAATCCCCGGTAACTCTAAACCCGGTCACATCGGTTATTTTCCTGGCATATATATCCGGGGAACATCTCTCTTTAAACGCGCACATAAAACCATACACCTGGGCGGTTTCCCCCGTTTTGGCACCCAAGTCAGACAAACGCAGCGCAAAAACTTTTCCCCATAATTCCTCGGGCAGTTTGATCAAGGATACGTCTAAACTATTTATACCCCAGCCACCCCCCTGTTCCACGGTAAAATCTTTCACAAAAGGATGGCCTTGTTCATCAAAAAAACGCACATAAACCTTTTCTCCCGCACTGCCGCTGGTATGATACGGCACCGCCACCCACAGGGAGCGCTTCCCTTTAAAAAATTCTTCAAACACAAAACCGCTGGAATGAAAAGAGCCGTCCGCCACATTCACCACCTGCACGATAGCTTGGCGAATGTAAGTCTGAACCCGTTGTGCGTCATACGGGTGGCGCAAAAGCAAGGAGCGATACTCTTTGCGGCTGGCCATCACCGCTTTACGCAAACGCTTTTCCAATACGGTTTGTAATTTTTTAACCAAGGCTCCGGCCGGCTTTGCGCCCTGAGCCCAGCCGCCAAGCGGCATGCAAAAAGTGAATATCAGCAAGAAGAATACCTGTTTCATAGTTTATTGTAAGGTGTAGGTGATAAAATCCCGTTTATCTTGCCCGTCCGTCGTAATACGGAAACGAAGCTGGTCTCCAGGACGCAAAGCGGGTAATGTACGCTCCAAATGCGCATAATCCACCGGTTCCGGATGTTGGGTAATACAAATTTCCGTCCATTTCTCCCCGTTTCTAAAAATTTCCACATCACTTACGCGCTGGGTTAACGTTAAAGAAGTGATATAATGCCCGTTCACAACCACTTTTCGGACCAAAGAAGGGTTCCCCTCCATTTGGTCAAACAAAAACTGGGACACGCGCGAGAAATTTAATACATAGCTGTATTTCCCGAAGTAACTGCCTATGTGCAGCCCCACCACCTTGCCTTTTTTAATAACCGGGCTGCCGCATGCCCCTTGGGCTATACCGTCTTTATTGCCAAAATTATAGGTGGTGCGTATCTGCCAACCGTCTGAAGAGATGACTTTCCGGTCCGCCGTTTTAATCAGATGACTTCCTATAAAAGGCCCGTGGTAACCATAAGAATCCACTCTATCCCCCAAGTGTACGGGCTGAGCGTCTACTTCCAACGGTTTAACATATTTATGCACCCAAACAGGCACTTCCATTAACACCATATCCGGGTTGTGCAATCCTACCGAGCCCCGGGCCCTTACTATAAAAAATGCAGGCAGATAATCTCCTTCTCCTATATAAAAACGAACCGGCACTTTTTGCTCTATTTGCTTAGTCAAATGTCCGGCGGCGGCCGCCCATATCTGGCCTGAACCGTCCGGCCGAATAAACACAAAACCAGTGCCAAAAGGTTGTTTGTCCTCATCCAAAATTTGAAACACGCTGTAATGTATATCTTTTTCAAATTTTTGTTGGCGAAGTTTTGTTGCGCTCAACCAAGCCCGCCAACCCAGCAGCCGGGAGAGTTTGCCTGTTTGGGCGCCTTTAACAGCATCTTTTGATATTTTTTCTAAATGAGCCTGGGCCCCGCGGTTTTGCCTTTCTTCTGAACGGGCCAGACTTTTCACCAGCTGTTTCCACAAGCTTTCCGGGCGGGACTGAGCCGCCGCCGCCTGCCACAGCAGCATGGAAAGAAAAATCACCGCCAGTTTACGAAACGACATAGCGTATCTCCTTATTCCACCCAAAATTCCACACCTTCCGATTCCGACAGGCGCTGGTCTTTTACTACCAGCCGGATTTTATCACCTGGCCGGGCCTGCGGAAATAATTTTTCTAAAAATGCGTAGTCAAAAGGGGTTTCCCTCTTTGTTAAAAAAACTTGCGCCACTATCCGCCCGTTTCTTACCACTTCCACCTGGCTGATGCGCTGGGAAGAGGTAAGCTGAAGAATCAGCTGGCCTTTCCATACAACCGGTCTGAGGAGCTGCCGGTCTCCATGGTAATCGGCCAACATCTCACGCACCGGGCCGGGAGCTTCCACCGCAAAGCTGCAGCTGGCATTACCGTTGCTTCCGCTGTGTATGCCAACCACCTCCCCGGCTTCGTTCAACAAGGGCCCTCCGCAAGCGCCGGCGGGGTCTTGATCTCCAAAAGGATAAGAAGTGGTAATGCGGCTGTTATCTATGGAAACAATTACCCGGCCAACATTTTCCTTAGGTGGGCCGGCAAATTCTGCCGTTTCGTCCAGCCCATAAAAACCGAAAGAAGAAACCTTATCCCCTTTTTTGGGTTTTTCCTGCGCAAGACGCAAAGCAAAAACTTCTTTTTTCACCTCTTCCGGCACAAGCGCTAAGGCAAAATCATAATTTTGATATCCGCTGCTGCCATAAGCCATAATACGAAAGGCCCGGCGGTGGATTTCACCGTCTAAACCCACATACTCCGCGGCAAAAAAAGGAAATTTTTCTCCCACCGCATGCGCCGGAGCGACCGCCCATACCAAGCGTTTTCCAAAATAATTTTCTTCAAAAAAGAAACCGCTGGTTTGCACCAAAGGCGTATACATAAAAAATACGGCGCTTTTAATATTGGCTTTCACCTTTTGTATATCATACGGGGCATGTGCAAGTTGTTCAGCCAACTTCGCTCTGTACGCGGCCGCCTGCGCGCGCACAGCGGCGGCGCGCGCCGCTTTTTGGGCTCCTTTTGCCGCTTTTTTAGTTAACTGCTTAAACGCCTTTTTAGGCAAACGCTGGGCATGCAGCCCCGGCCCCAACACCGCCAGCCCATACAAAACAAGCGCTAAAACGCGCGCAAAAGAATAAACTCTCATACTATATAGCTTAGCACCCTGGCACCCAACAAAAAAGAGCCTTTGGACCTATCCGCCCTAGGCCATAAGACCTATTTATCCCGAACGCGCGGGATAATTTGTTAAAATAGATAATATGCGCATAGGTATTTTTTCAAGATATATCGCAAAAACTTTAATCACGTTTTTCCTGTCCGTGGTAAGTATTTTGACGCTGGTAATTTTTATGAATTATTTTATCCGCGTGGTAAATATGGCCATGGCATATGGAACCGGGTTGGGGTGGATCATATCATCATTGTTAAATATTTTGCCCACTATTCTCTCTTTAAGCGCGCCCATGGCATTTCAAATAGCCGTTTTGCTTACGCTTACCAGCATGAGCGAACAGGGAGAGCTGATCGCGTTGCGGGCGGCGGGGTTTTCTTTCCGGGAAATTATACGCCCCCTCATGATTTGCGCGGTGGGGTTATCCGTCATCTTGTTGCTGGTGGGCAACTGGGGCGCCCCCCGCAGTTATAGGCAATTTTTAGACCTGCGCAACGAAGCCTACAATAAAATTACCAAAGTAACCTTAGAGCCAAAAATGTTTATAGACCTGGGGGAATGGGATTTATATTTAGAAGAAATAGACGAAAAAACAGAAGAAGCCCGCCAAATCCATTTAATTAACAAAGCTGACGACAAAGCCCTCAGCACCAAAGTAAACGCTTCCAGAGGAAAAATTATTTTAACCGACACGGCCATCGGCCTGCAATTGCAAGACGGACAAATGCAGCGTATAGACGCCAAAGACCCCACCGCTATTATTGCCGCTAATTTTGATAATTACACCATGAGCATTGCCCTCACTAAAGCAGGCCAGCGCAGGCAAAGGGTGTCTGAACAGACCACCACTAAACTGCTTCGCCGCATACGTTCGGAATCCTTGCCGGACGAAACGCTAAACGAATTCCGCACGGAAATCAGCGTGCGCAATGTGTTGGCGCTATCCCCTATTTTGATGTTGCTGGTCAGCTGTCCGCTGGGATTTTCGCTGGGAAAACGCTCCAACAAGGGTTGGGGCATGTTATTTAGTATTGTTATCATTTTTTCATTTTATTTATTAATGACGCTGGGGCTTAGCATTGGTAAAAAATATGCGGCCTTATCTTACATATCCCCGTGTCTGCCGTATTTTATGGGCGCGGTAGTTGCTAAATATTTATGGAAAAAGAGGCTTAACATTTAATGCCGCGTATTTACTTTTATATCGCCCGTAAATTTTGGGCCCCGTTTTTATTCTCCATGGGGGTATTTACCGCCCTGGTGGTACTGGGAGACACGTTTGAAAAATTAAAAACCCTCAATAACGGTTATTCCACATTGGGGGCTGTGCTCAGCTACTCGGCGGCGATGTTTCCCAACTGGCTGGCCACCATTATGCCGGTGGCGTGCTTGCTGGCGGCCATATCGGTAATATCGGAAATGATATCCAACGGGGAATGGACCGCCTGCGTGGCGGGAGGATTTTCCCCCAAACAATTATTTATCCCCATTATGGGCTGTATTTTGATTGTGGGCGGCCTGACCATGCTGGTGCAGGAATTTATTGTTCCTCCGCTTAATTTAAAAGCGGAAACCATTTACTATACCCGCATTAAACCCCGGCAAGATTTTAGTATAAACGTGGAGCATAATGTAGCCATGAAAATTTCCCCCCGTCAAATGCTTTACGCCAAAACAGTGGATTTAAGCGCCGGCAAAATGGAAAACATTTCCATAGACACGTATGATTCTTTATGGAATATTTCCAACCAAATAGTGGCGGACGCCATGATTTGGGACCCGGAACAAAAAAGCTGGATTTTTAAAAACGGGACAAACCGCACTTTCATAGACAAAATGGATACCAAAGAGGAATCTTTCACCACCGCCACCGCGCCGCTGTCCACAGACCCGAAAGACATGTCCGTCAACCGCATAGACAGCAAATTACTAAGTATAAGAGACTTAACTAAGCGCATCCGCTTTTTTAAACAAAGCGGCCTGGCCTCTTATGAGGCGGAAACGGCCCGCCAGTCTAAACTGGCCACCCCGTTTGTAACGCTGGTGATGTGTTTGCTGGGCATGCCCTTTGCCATCAGCATGCGGCGCAAAAGCAAAATTTTAAATATTTTAGCTTCCTTGGTTATTGCCTTTGTGTTTTGGTGGCTGATTTCTATGGGTACGTCCATTGGGCAAAACGGCTATTTAAACCCGTTCTTAGCCGGGTGGGGGCCGGTGCTATTCTTCTCGGTAATAGTATTCTTTGAATTTAAGTGGATGAAATTGTAGCTTTATCCCAATAAAAAAAATATCCCCCGGCGTAGCCGGGGGTTTTTCACAATACGGGCATAGCCCTCACTCTACTAGCTACTACTTTAAGTAGTTTCCACTACCTGTCATTTGCGTCCCCTTACATCTAACGGGTTCGTGTCAAACGGAAGCA